>CAYJHF010000001.1:0-2600 GCA_964369905.1 uncultured Mailhella sp.
CCTCAAACCCGAATATTCACCATACTCTTCACCACTATTTACCACTTCATACCACTTTTTCCCACTTTCTCACCTAAGTTAAATTTTGTCAAGAACTAATCTTGCCTTAGATTATTTTTTATGTAGAGCTAAAAGGAACAATTGCTTCAACACTTAACAGTGTAATAAAATTACACTTTCTATGCTTATTTCTTGTATATTTTATGGAATTTTTATAATTTTTTCGTTTTCTAACAACAAGTTATCATACTTTTCAGAGTCAACTATACAAATAAAAAAACTCCCAGCAAGCAGGGAGTTTTTTTATTTGTATTATGGTTTTAGATTATATTAGTTATTAACCTGACTAATATATGATTGTAATTCTTGGGCTTGTTGGGTGAGCTCCCGCACAGCCTCAGCAGACTGCATAACTGCTTCTGTTGTTGTGTTTACAGTTTCATTTATGTCTAACATAGCCTTTGAAATTTCATTGGAGGTATTGCTTTGTTCTTGAGCTGCCGTTGAAATATTAATTATCATTTCTGAAGTTTGCTCTGTAAAATGTACAATTTCCTGAAGTGAAGTTTCAGATTCTTGAGCAAGTTCTGCTGTATGAACAATATTTTCAACCACATTAGTAACTTCTTGTTGGTTTGCTCTGCTTGAATTTTGAATAGCTCTAATGCTTTTGTCAACTTCGCTGGTGGCCGACATAGGTTTTTCAGCAAGCTTTCTTACTTCATCAGCAACAACGGCAAATCCTCGCCCAGCTTCACCTGCTCTTGCAGCTTCAATAGCTGCGTTTAGGGCAAGTAGGTTGGTTTGGTCTGCAATATCAGTAATTACATTAATAATGCTATCAATTCCTTCTGCCAGTTCATCAAGTTCAGCCATATTATTTTTAAGATTGCTTGATGAAGTGCTTAAAGCTTCCATGGAATCTGTCATTTTGCCTAGTGTTACTATGCCTTCACGAGCTTTTTGGCGTACGTTCTCACTTTGTTGAGTTGTAATATCAGCATTTTTGGCAACTTCAATTACAGATGCATTCATTTGTGTCATGGCAGCAGAGGTGCTTTCAATTCGATCTTTTTGTAAGTTTGAACCTTGTACAAGACTTTCAGTTTGAGCAGAAAGCTCTTCAGCTGCTGAAGCCACTCGAATGGCAACGCCATTGGCCTGTTCGGACATGGTTTTAATGGCATTGGTTTGTTGTTTGATTTGGGTTATGTCGTTTAAAATTTCCATATATCCTGTAATATTTCCATCAAGGTCTTTTAGCGGATTTGTGTAAACATCAAGCACTAACTCATTACCTTTTGGATAACACATTGCTTCACCATTGAGATCACCTTTTTTAGCAACGCTATTACAGCCAAGACAGGTTGCTTCACTTTCACAAGCAGGGGATCTAAACAAATCACCACAAAACTTTCCAATGACATTTTCTTCACTAACAAGTTTCTTACCACTTCTGTTCATAAACATTACTCTACGGTTTTTATCCGCAGTGAATAAACCTCCGGGGAGATTTTCTATATGAGTTATAAAAGAAGATGATATAACATTAATTACAGAAGCAAGATTTTTATATTCATTATTAAAATCTTGTAAATCCATTTTAGCATCTAATTGCCCCATGGATACATCATTGGCATTTTTTCTACATTTGGCGATTAAATCTTTTAATACATTGGCAATTTCTTCCATACTTCCCACAACCAAGCCAACCTCACCTTGTTCTGTGATATTGGAATCTCTATTAAACTCTCCATTGGCAATGTAACTTGCATAACTAGCCATTTTATTTAGAGTGTTGGCTAAATTCTTGACAAGATATAGTGATATTACAATAGAGAGGGCTAAAACTATGCTTGAAATGATCAGTATTAAGTTTGTTTCTTCTTGAGTACGCTCAAAAATTGCATTAAAAACGGCTGTTGCTTCGGCTGTTGCTTCGGCACTCAAAGTGGCCGTTTCATCACTAACATATTTTTCTAATTCGGGAACTTGTTTTCTAAGCTTTACAATATCAAAAGCGCTATCATATAATGATTTTGTAATATTAGTAAAATCACTATATTCTGCAAAAAACTTTGCGTGAAGTTCTTGCCCACCATCTAGCCCCGCAAGGTATGATAGTTCTTCGGCTTCAATGGCAACTTCAGGCAAGGATTTTTCTATAGGGGCAAGAAAATCTTCATCTTGAGAAAGCACAAATGAAATCATATTTTCAGCAATAATAGTTATTTTATTTTGCAATTCAGAGGCATCTCTTGTCATTCTGAGATCAAAATTTTGTTCACCATAGCGTTGAACCTCTTTTGCACTAATTAGCAATTTATCCAGTACAGGTACAAATGAGGCTGTATAGCTATTATAAAAAATTTCTGTATTACTGGTGAGAGTTTGAAGGACTTGTTTAAATTCGTTCAAAACTTTTAAAACATTTTCAATGGTTGTAAAATCATCTTCGCCCATCACATCATATAATTCATCATACATTGTAATCATAGAATTAACAGACCCTAAAACTATTTGCTTGTCTGCATCTTGATGCTCTGCCACAAAGAGATTTAAATGAGTAATAAGCTTATACTTTTCAATTTCAATTTGAA
>CAYJHF010000001.1:2610-15271 GCA_964369905.1 uncultured Mailhella sp.
GATCGCTTTTACTAAAGCTGCTCAAATCATTTTTTGTTTGATTTAAACCTCTATAGTTTAAAGTGGCAAGTGCCAAACTTAAAAATGTTATTATCACAAAGCCAAATACTATTCTAATTTTAGTCGTCATAAGCTCACTCCAGTAATTTATTTTTTTTATTCTTATAAACTAATCGTCAAAAGAAAAATAATCTTTATTCTATGTAAAAATATTCACACATTTTATTTAACACCATCTTATAACAAGCTATTTTATTATACAGTTTTTTACTGTTAAGCCAGCTTTTTTTAAATTAAAAAAATTAAAAGAAGTATAAACTCACACCTCTTCAATTTTTACTTTTTTTAAAAAGATTATCATTAGAGCTTTTTGTGATTGAAGTCTTTTGAAATGCTCTAGCTTTCAGGTTTATTTTCAAAAAGTTAATAGCTGTTATATGTCAGGTGTTTTCAGACACAAATTTGAGTTCAAAGGGCCGTTTACTTTCATTATGTTTCTTTCACAATATTTTAAGCTTACCCTTCTGATATTGTTAAAAAAATAAAACTTGCAAGAAAATTTCAATTTTTCTTGCAAGTTTTATGGCGTTTTATCGTACACCTTTTAAAAAATTGATTTTAAGGCGTGCTATTTTTATTATTCTATTCCCTTACTCATCGTTGTTTGAAGTTCTTGTGCCTGTTCAGCAAGTTCACGGATAGCTTCAGCAGACTGGATAATTGCTTCAGCATTTTTATTCACAACCTCATTAATATCACTCATGGATTGAGAAATATCTTCTGAAACAGTCGTTTGTTCACAAGCTGCATTTGCGATTTGGTGAATTCTCTCCGTATTATGACTTGTAACAGAAGCGATTTCTTGCAATGATTCTTCTGATTTTTTTGCAAATTCAGATGTTTGTGATATTTGCTGCACAACTTCCTTTACTTCTTCTTGATTGGCACTGCTCGATGCTTGAATTGAACGCACACTTTCCCCTACTTCACTGGTTGCACTCATTGTTTTTTCAGCAAGTTTTCTTACTTCATCTGCCACAACAGCAAATCCGCGTCCAGCCTCTCCTGCTCTTGCAGCTTCAATAGCGGCGTTTAATGCAAGCAGGTTTGTCTGGTCAGCAATATCGGTAATAACATTGATAATATTTCCAATTCCACCTGACAACTGATCAAGTTTTTCCATGTTTGATGTTAAGTTTTCGGCAGAGCCTGTTAATCTTTCCATTGAGTTAGACATTTTTCCAACAGTCTCAATGCCTTCACGTGCCTTTTCTAGTACAATGTTACTTTGTTCAGCTGTATTTGTTGCATTACGCGCCACTTCTTGCACAGAAGCATTCATTTGTGTCATGGCTGTGCTTGTCTTTTCAACACGTTCACGTTGGAAATTTGAACCCTCAACAATCAAATCTGTTTGCGCAGAAAGTTCTTCTGTTGCGGAAGCCACACGAACAGCAATTTCAGTGGCTTGAATGGACATATTTTTAATGGCTTCGCCTTGTTCATGAATTTGCGTGATGTCATTTAAAAATTCAATGTAACCAACAGCATTATTATTAGCATCAAAAAGAGGGCTTGCAAACACATCAAAAAACATATTTTTACCATTAACAATACAAGGTGCTACAGTGTTTATAGTTTCGTTTTTATTTATAGATGTACAACCCAAACAATACTCATTACCACAGGCGGGAGAGTTGAAAAATCCTCCACAATTTTTACCGATAACGTCAGTTGTTCCCAAAGTCTTTTTAGCCGTTTTATTCATATAAATAATGAGATTATCTTTTGTTGCTGTAAAAATATTAGTTGGCATAGAGTCAAATAATTCTTGATATGATTTTGTAAGCCTGTTGATTGAAACAACCATCTTATTGAAACCACCTCCAAACTTTGACTCATCGGCTTGTGTGGTCAATGCCCCTGAAGAAATTTTATCGGAAGTTTGAGAAATTTCATCAACTATGGCATTGAGGGTAGTGAGAATGGTGCGCATTGCATTGATTAGCTGACCAATTTCATCTTTCTTATTAGATTTAATCGTGACAGATAAATTACCTTGACTAACTTCTTTTGCAAAAGCAGTAGATTGTTCAATGGGTTTAATAACCGCTTGTTGAGTAAACAAATAAGAAGCAATCGCTAGAACAACTGTTATAAGCATACAGGTTAAAGTAATATATACAGCCCTTGTAAAATTATTGGTAACATCTTGCTCAAGAGCATTTGTTCTCACAGCTAACATAGAAGAGAAAGCATTGATGGGATTCATAATCTTGGCTTGCTCATTTTGATATTGTGACCCAAATACCAATTGTATTGCCAGCAATTGGTCGCTAATTCCATTTTTACTACTGTCTTTGAACTTACCTTGCATAGCGTCCATGGCTTCTATTTCAATGTTTACCAAGGTATCAGAAAGTTTATTTGATTCTTCAAGTAAGGCAAATTCGTCATTGGTAATACCATATTGTTTTAATAAATCTAGTAAAGATATTTTCTCACCTGGAGCAATTGTTGCATCTTGTGGGCGTGGTAATTTACCTGCTCGTATATCAACAATTTTATTATATGCAGTTTTAAAAGTATCGTCGTTGTTTGCAACGTATAGGCGTACGTTATCTGTGAGCTCTTCAGAAGAATCTCTAAGTTCTCGTGATAACTCTCTCAAAATTTCATTGTTTTTATTAACTTCTTGAATTTCAGTAAATGCGTTGTTTGCAGCAAAGAGAAAAAATAGCGATACAAAAATCATAATCACAACTAAAAAATTTGAGATAAAAAAAGTAGTTCTTATTTTCATAAATTTTTCCTGCTTTTTAATGTTTATATATTATTATAACTTCAAGCCCACAATTAGGCTGTGTTTACATATTAATAATGCCTTTTAAAATGTTCTTTTAATAAAATACTTTTGAGAGACGACAGGAGTTTGAGAGACGACAGGAGTTTGAGAGACGACAGGAGTTTGAGAGACGACAGGAGTTTGAGAGATCACATTATTGAACGCTATTAAAATAATCTCATGTAGAAGGATATAAGTCAAGCTTTATATCATAATTATCGGTTTAGATTTTGCAAAACTTTAGGCATGAAAAAAAATAATAAAAATGCAAATAATCACAAAATTATTCCTATTTGGCTAACTTTTTTACCATTAATTATATATTTTGCTTATAATTGTTTTTCTTATAATGAACTTTCTACAAAATTATTACTTGATGCTAAAAAATACTACAACCTATTGTTAAAAATGAAAATTTATTAAAATACCATAAAAAATACCCAAGAATTAAGCACAGTGGGTGCAATCTTCTTACATATTTTTAGTTTTAAAAAAATTTTCAGCAAGGGCTAGTAATAAAATTAAGCAAAGGATCAATAGCTTGGTAGGCAAAAAATTAAATCTAAATCATTAAAGGCTTGCCATTTTTTCAGAGCATTGAGTGTTTTTGTTCTGGCATGGCCAATTATTATGGCTTGCCCATGCTTTTTAGCATAGTTATAACTTTGGTTTATTACAGCATCTATATTATTATCATTATCGATAAAAAAATCCCTCTTGGCTATGAGAAATTGTTTTTCTCTAGCTAAATTATACAGCTTAGATTTACTGTCAGTTAGGCTATCAAGTATAAGAATATGGGGAGATAATTTTGTTATAGCTGAGATGAAATTATTTACAGCCAATTCATTCTCGGTAAATTTTGACCCCATGTGATTATTTACTCCCCTAATATTGGGAACTAAAATCATATTTTTCTGCAAAATATTTGTCATTTCCTGCTCGGACATGGAGGTTGTTATAAACCCTTGATTTGGTGTAGGTTTTATTGAGTTGGCTTCCATTGGCTGATGTAAAAAAACAGCAAAGCCTTTTTCGTGGGCAATGGTTGCAGTTTTTGTTGCATATAAACTCTTGGGTAAAACTGAAAAAACTACCGGAAATGGCAGTTCCATAAATTTCTGAATAAGATTAAAGTTTTCTCCGCTATCATCTATAATAATCGTAAAGTATGTTTTATCCTTTTGATAATTATTGACAAAGAGTAGTTTTTCCTTTCTTGGCTCAAAACGAATAATATGTGAGATTACCCTGTTAACTTCTAAATAAATAAAGGTATTTTCATTTATTATTTTAATTTCGCTTTTTTTTGCTTCCTTATTAATAATTCCTATATTTTCTCTCAATGTTTTAATAAAATTTTCTCTATCAAAATCTTGATTGATAAATTCTATAATAACAAAAGGGTAGGGTTCATCATTTGGGTTTAGCCTTATGGCACTTTCCGGAAAAATTATTTTATCTTCCAAATTTTGCTGATTTATGGTTTTTATAATTGCATTTGACAGCTTTGTTATGGTGGGAACTAGACTTACTTTTTTTTCATAAGATTTGGAAATAATATTTGCAAGCTCAGGCATGGGGTCATTTTTAGAGGATAAATTATACTTGAATATCTGGGCATTATTTATCAGAAAATTATTTTCAAGTATTTCTTTTTCTTTTTCATTTAATTTATCAACGTTAAAAATTTGCTCCAAAATGCTTGTTTTTTCAGCCTTTGGTTGAGCTTTATCATTTTGCTCATCTAAGGGCTTTGACGTATAAAATAAATAAACGGCAAAAACAAATATTATTGCAATAATAAATTTAATAAAATTATTTTTAAATATATTTTTTGTCTCGTTCATAATTTTAAAAATTAAGTCGGCATCGCATGACACCGACTTACTATTTTGATGTCAAATTGCAAAAACAAGTCTTGGTTTGACAAAATTTCTTATGTTTTCATCATCATTTTAGACTCTTAATCACTTCAACACTTTTTACAAATTGCAAAGCTGTTCTTAGTTGATTGTCTTTGGCTAAAGCTTCTAGAGCTTTTTCATCAACATCAGATTTCTTTTCAGCTTTGTCTTCTTCCTCATTAACTTCCAAATGTTGCTTCAAATCTCTTTCTCTAAAGGAAGTGGGCTTTTTCTCCGTGTTTGGATTTTCCCATGGTACAATAAAATCAGGGATAATGCCTTCAGCTTGTATGGATTTTCCTGAAGGAGTATAATAAAGAGCTATCGTCAGCTTCAGTCCAGATCCGTCTGGCAAGGGAATTACATTTTGCACTGAACCCTTTCCAAAGGTTTGCTCTCCAACAATAAATGCCCTTTTATGATCCCTAAGTGCACCGGCCACAATTTCAGAAGCAGAAGCAGAACCTGCATTTACAAGCACAACCAAGGGTGTTGAGAGATCTCCGGTGGAATGTTTAGCTTTAAAAACTTGCTCACCTTCTTTATTTCTTCCACGCATGGACATAATGGTTCCAGAACCTAAAAACATATCTGCAATATTTATGGATTGATCCACAAGTCCGCCGGGATTATTGCGTAAATCCAGTATAAGCCCTTTTAGCTCACCTGATTTTTGTGCTTTTGCAATGGCTTCTTTTAAATCCTTGGTGGTGTTTTCACTAAATCTGGTCAACCTAATCCAATGATAGCCTTTTTCAATTTCCTGTGCTTTGACAGTAATGTAAGGAATTTCATCTCGCTTTAATTCTATATTTACAGGCTCTTTGCTGTCTTTATGCAAAACCAATAACTTTACATTTGTTCCCTTAGGTCCACGCATTTTATTAGCGGCTTCACCGAGAGACATTTGCTCAGTGCTGTTTCCATCAATGGATAAAATCAAATCACCGGATCTAATTCCGGCTTTAAAGGCCGGAGTGTCTTCAATGGGTGAAACAACTAAGATAGCTTTATCACCTGTTGTGATTTCCACTCCTATTCCTGTAAATCTACCAAGATTTGTGTCACGCATATCCGCAAATTCTTTTTTATTTAAAATAGAAGAATGGGGGTCTAAGTTCTGAAACATTCCTTTTATAGCATCATTAACCAGCTCGCTTTGCTCCACATCTTCAACATAATATTGTTCAACAATATCAAGGATTTGACTAAATTTTTGTAAGGATTTATAATCTGCACTGGCGCTAATGGCCTGCATGGTTTTACCACCCAGTAAAAAACAGGCTAAAGCTAAGGCAGTTATGGTTGTAAATTTTAATAATTTTCGCATTTATAGCCTCCGAGGCATAGTATAAATTTAAATGCCCTACACAAGGAATTGTATAGAGATTTCAATTTGCTAATAAGCCAAAGTATATTTTTTCATTTTAAATTGCAAACAATATTTTTGAAATTAAATTAGCTTATTAAAGCAATCTTTTGGCTTTTATCTTTAATCTTGGAAAAATTATATTGTGTTTTGACTTTTTTAATTATATTTTTTTCCTGTAGTTATTGTGAATTTTTCAAAAAATGTGAGGTTTAAAATGTGTTTAGCCGTTCCTGCCTGTGTAACCGAAATGGTTGGTGAGCAAATAGCCAAAGTTCAGCTTGGTGGCACAGAAACTTTTATGGAAGTTTCAACCATGCTCCTTGAGGAAGACCCGAAAATTGGCGATTATGTTATTTTACACGCCGGATTTATCCTTAGAGTTTTAGACCCTATTGAAGCTGAAGAGTCTTTAAAAATACTTAGAGAAGTAGCTCAAATGGGAGAAGTTGTAAAATTTTAACCGGATATTAGGCTTATGAAGCGTCAATATGTTGTTCTAATGCTCTGTTCACTTGGCTATGTAATGAGCCTTATGTCCAGAAGTGCGCCGGCTGTACTTTCAGAGTACCTTGTGGCTGATTTGGCCTTTACTGCCAGCACTCTTGGGCTTGTCAGTGCTTCTACCATGATTTCCTATGGCATTATGCAATTGCCGGCAGGCGTTTTGGCTGATCTTTATGGCCCAAGAAAGGTTTTGATTGCCTTTACCTTAATTGCAGGACTGTCAACCATATTTTTTGCACTGGCAACCAGCCCCACACAAGTAATTTTGGCAAGATTTTTTATAGGGGTTGGGGTTTCTCTATCTGTTATTTCCATCACCATGGTAAGCCTTTGGTTTAGCTCTAAAACCTTTGCCAGAGCCAACAGCATACTTTGTGCCATTAGTGAATTTGGCCCTGTATTGGCTGCCTCACCCTTAGTCTTATTTATTGGACTTGTTTCATGGCGAGGCGCCATGCTTAGCATGGGAATTGTTATTTTAGCTTTAACATTTTTTTGGTTCTTTTTTATTCCTGAAAATGCTCCTTATGCCAAGCCAAAAAATGAAAAAGCCAGTTTCAAATCTGCCTACCGCGGAGTTCTTACCGTATTTAAAAACAAGCAATTTTGGCCCTTGTGCCTTTGGCAAATGCTGGCCACAGGTTCTATTTATGTTATGGTAAATCTGTGGGTAGTTCCTTATTTTGTAAATACAGCAAACTATAGCGTGCTAAAAGCTTCCTTTATTATTTCTGTGGCAGGAATTTGTTTAATTGGTATTCAAGCCTCCGTTGGATTTTTATCTGATATGGTATTTAAAAGCCGAAAAAAAGTCCTACTCCTAATTTCTTTTTCTTTTTTTATTTCAACTGTTTTATTGGTTTTTGGAGTTGGAAAACTAAACTACTTTTTAAATTTTATAATGGGAATTATGCTTATGAGTGGGGTTGCAGGTTCAAATATTTGTAATACCATGATAAAAGAAAATTTTCCTCAAAACCTTACCGGAACTGCCCTTGGTTGCTTTAATATGTTTTATCCACTTTGGACAGCCATTGTGCAAATAAGTTTTGGCTTTATTCTGACTTTGGCTATCAATGCCAATCTGAGTATTAATTTAGCCTATGCTTATGCTTGTGCAATTATCTTAATCTGTGGACTATTGGCCATGGCTTGTGCCCTTATGGCCAAGGAAACCTATGATTTAAAAATAAACTAACTAAGCTGATAAGCAGTAAAAAATTATACTAATTTAATCGATGCTGAAAAATATAATAACTATCTATAGATAAAAAGTTTTTTATTAAAATAAGTCTAAAAATTTTGCAAGAAATAAGCACGGAACGTGCAATTTACTTGCAAAATTTTAGCTTATTGTTATTGTGCTTTTGAAAGCAATGTAATTTCAGTTATTGTTTACAAGGAATTTATTTTATGTCAAATGAACAAAAACAAAATAGTAAGGGTAGAGATGTTGTGGCCTATCAAAAAAGGGTTACGGCTTTAAAAGATGCTATTTTATATACTTGTGAACGAAACATGGAGAATACAGTTTGGGTTATTAGGCGTTGGCTGCGCGATGAAATGGACTTGGTAAATAGGAAAAGTGAAGATTAGTTTTTAGTAGTCCACGCTGAAAAGTCAATTTTTGACTTTTTCAGCACAAACAAATTATATAAGTGTTTCAAACTGCAATAGCCAATATTGTTGATTAGTTTCTTGTCTTGCCCCTGTATTTTCGTCCAAAATAAGGCTCTTAGATATAATTTTTGCACCAGGTAAATAACTGGCAAAAAATTCTTCATATTCTTCGGGCGTGCGATAAATAGCACTATATTCTTCTTGCAATTCTTCAGAATGAAAATCTTTAAGGGTTAGCCTTTCACTAATGGTTGAAACAGATTCTCTGCAATAAAATAAGGCTTTATTTTCTACAAAACCTGAAAGACTTTTTAGAACATCTTTAACTGCATTGTCATTTAGGTATACAAATAAGCCGGTTTGAAAAACAGTATTGCAATCACTAGGCAAAACATTTTTGTCCAGCTTATGGGCTAGCATGGTGTGAAAATGCACATTTTTATACTCTTTAAAAAGCTCTTTACCAGCATTAATATAAGTATTTGAAGAGTCAATACCATCATAACGCAAAATCATGTCTTTAAAGTGCATGGCTAAGCGTCCATAACCGCAACCTATATCAAGGATTTTTTGAGGCTTGTTAAAATCAATTAAAGACTTTATTAGTTTTGCCTCATTCTCATCTCTTTTCTTTGCCACATTGTCTGGAGAAGAACGAAGCATAACAGAAGCCACAGGATTGTCCTTTGAAAACCTGTTTTCAAAAAAATTTTGTGCCTTTTTCATGTCAATTTCAATGTTCTTATTATATATTCGGCTCATGAATTATACCTCAAAATATACTGGCTAAACTTACAACATCCAAGCCTTAATTGTTTCTATGGCTCTTTTATAATCCTCAAATGTATCCACATCACAAGCCCTAACCTTTATGCCTCGCATGGGTAAATGAGGTTCTATAATATTATACACATTTTCGCTGGAATAATGAATTTTGTCCCTATGCAGACAAGCCGGCCCTGTCCATTCATATTCTCCTTGTTCTCTTGAAAAAGCAATAACCTCATTCTTATGGTTTAGTGATATAAAAACAGCATCTTCTCCCATTTTATCTGCATAAGCAATATATTCGCCATCTTCCTTTAGTAATTTTTGCATATCCTCAGGGTGAATAAGTAAATCTCCGTCAAGTTCTATAACATATTCATTGGCGTGCCTAGCTCCAAGATAAAAACTTGCACCGGTTTTAGTGTTAAAATAATCGTGATTATAAACAAAAATAGCATCATTTCTATATTTTAAAACTTCATTTATGACGTCCTGAGCTTGAAACCCAATCACTATGCGAATATCTTCAACTTCTTTGAGCTGTTCAAGTTGCCAAGCAATAAGGGATTTTCCTTCAATTTTTATTAAAGCCTTGGTGGTGGCCAAACCAAGCCTTGAACCTATACCAGCACAACTTATAACAATTGATTTAGTTGACGACATAAAGCCTCCTCACTATATACAACATAGTCCGCAATGGATAAAGTGCTATTGGCAGGTTGATGCACAATGCCACTGGCAATGGAAATATTGGCTAGTCGCATGGCTTCCATGTCATTATTGCCATCACCAACAAAAACCACAAAATCATTATTTTCTTGATACATTCGCACAATATCTTCTTTCTTCAAGATTTTTGTGAGTTTTTTCAAATTATTATTTTCAATAATCCCTTCGGAGCAATAGCTTTTACAGCCAATTCTTGCCACAAGCTTTGCCACCCAATCGGATAAGTTTCCGGTGGCAATTAAACATTGCTCTCTATTTTGAGTGATAAACTCCCAAACCTTTGGCAAAAGAGGAACATCTTCAAGCAAAGTACAAACTTCATCAATGGGCAACTTACCAAGTATAAATGTTCTTCTAATAAAACTTTCCACAAAGGGTATATTACCTTCAATGGTTTCCTTGGTAAGTAAGGCGATTTCTTCTTCAACTTTGAAGTGTTCTGAAATTAATGGTAGGGTTTCTTTGGCAGTTATTGTTCCGTCTAAATCAAATATAAATCTAACCATTTTTTAACTCCGCTTTAATATGGTTAAGAATATCTTTTGAAACATTTGGGTAATTATATTTTAAATTTTTTTCAAAAAAGCTTTGCCTTTGCTCTTTCATTACATCATTGCCTAAAATAACTACATTTTCTATAAAATTAATAATTTTTTCTTTATTTTCAGCCAAATAGTGCTGACTAAGACATTCCAAAGCAAAAATATTCATACTTTTTGAAGTATTATAGTCATTTAGCATATAGCAAACCGGCTGACCTGTAAATAAATATTCTATGGTAAAAGAACCGCAATCATGAATTAACGCATCAGAGTTAATAAATGTTTCGTAACAATCCCCACCGCCTTGGTAAGTCATATTAGGTTCAGCTTCAATTCTGTTTATATAATTCTCTATCTCTTCTTTTGTCCACAATTTCTCATTAATTAATGTGACAAAAAGTAAGGGGTGGGGGCGAATTATAAAGTCAATCTCTCTGTAAAGTTTAGCCAGTTCAAAATAAAATTCATGGTATTTCAAAAAAGTTGATAAACTTAGAGCATAATTTTTAAAGGCTTGAACACTGTGGTGAGAAGCAATAATAACTCTTTTTCTTTGCTGTTTAGTTCTTTGCAACAAAGCTAAACCGTCCATCTTGGCTGAGCCAAAGACCATGGCATTTTCTCCTCTTGTGGGAGAAATTTTACTATAATCTCTTATGGTGTGTTCTTGTTCAAAAAAAACCTTATAAAAAAATGTAAAATTATTATCTGCTAAAGTTAAAGCATATACCCTAGAAATATATGGCCCATAGGGAACGTATACGCACAAAACTCCCCGCTTTGTTGCTGTTGCATACCTGTAATACTCGTGAGTGAGAGCATCATAAGGGTTGGTGGTAATCACCAGATCAAATGAACTTACCAAATCCACAAATGCCTGTTGAGATTTACTATAAGAATTAATTACCTTTTTATATTTTTTTGCCACATCATTGTAAGTTTCATTGAGATTGCTAAAAATATAATCATCACCACGGTTTACCACTGGAATAATTATTATTCTTGGTTCAAACATTTCGTCTTCAAGCATTAGTTTATACAAAGGCTCAGAAGCAAAGGTTGAGCTAAAAGGCACATAAAAAGCAACTTTTATTTTTTCCTGTCTTTTTATTTTATCACTTATTTTTATAAGTGCTTTTTTTTGTATGTGCTTGATGGTGGTTAAATCCATTCCATTCTCCTAGACTGATAGCTCTGTGTAATTAGTGCATATTGAAAACTTTTTTGAAGCATTTTTAAAAATCTGCAAAGAGTTTATATCTTCTGTACTTATTTCTTATAGATTTTTAATGAAATTTTTAAAGTTTTTTCTCTGAGTCATTCCCCCATGTTGCACAGATAATTTCTGCTTTTTCCTTAGGTGAAAGTAGATGAAATTTACGAGATTCCATATCAGAAATTAGAGCATTTGAGGTATTAATCTGTCTATAAGTATTAGCCTTATGCCATTCTTCTTTAAAATAAGCTTTACCATCTGCTCCAACAACACAATAGCTATAACCTTTTTTATCCATGTATCTGCTAAGGGATTGATGCCCACTTTCTAAATCAATGGCTTCATATATATGACGTGGAAGATTGCCATTAATTTTATTTTTTTCAATAAATGATATAAACTCTTCTCTTGCAATCATAAAACCATTGGAGCGAATATGGTAATTTGGGAAGGTAAAGGGGGCTTCTAGTTGAGCTTTAATCAAGCCTCCATACATTTCATATAAAAAAGCATCTTCTCCTAAATCTTTTTTATAAAGCTCCTTTATTCTTGCTTTTAGCTCCCCAATATCCAAGGGAGGAACTTCATAAGAGCCGAACGCACCAACAAGTTTACATTTTTCACTCATATTGAAATAAAAAGGTTTAAGCCAATTGTTTTTCTCTATAATTGATGATGAAGACAAACAAAAAATATACTTAGAATTTATGCTCTTAGCAGCTCGATAATAAGCTCCTAAGTCAAAACCATCATCAGGCAACTCCATAAGGCTTATTGAAAATTTTTCGGCCAAACTTTTTAGCTCTTTATAATCTTCCTGTAAAGCTTCCCACCCCTTTGCTAAGATATAAAATTTATGTTTAAATCCTGCTTCATAATTATAATAGGAGCTAAGAAAATCGACAGTGGTTTTTAATCCGTTCTCAACACCCCTTGCAATATAAAAAACAGCTATTTCAGTTTCATTAAATTCTAGTTCTTTTATATGTTCTATAACGTCTTGAATAGTTAAATTAGCAAAAGGGCCTTTACTATCTATTGGCTGTGGCTGTTTTTTATTTTTCAATACAGCAAGTTTATCTAAATACAAATCTTTTCTTTCATCTGAAATAAACGGGAAAACTTCAGCTTTTATTATTTCAATTGCTTCATCATAAG
>CAYJHF010000001.1:15281-23545 GCA_964369905.1 uncultured Mailhella sp.
CATTTCTGCAACATTGCATAGTTTATCTCTTACTGAATCCAAAGCATTTGTTCTATAATCTGCTTCATTATGAAAGGCCATACATTCCTTTTCTTTATTATTCTGATAGAATGCTCCATAAGATTTTGGCGTTATGCCAATAATAACCAAGTCTTTTGGAATAACCAAAAAGCTTTCACTAATGAGCATTAGGGCATTGGCAGTGTAATAATCAGGATAGGGCGCTTCATAAAATTGGCCATATTTTTTTAGCTTGGAAACTATCTTTCTACTATAACAAAAGTACTGCATATTAAAGCCAAACAAAAAATTAAAATCTAAGCTTGCCTGAACAAATTCATTTCTTTTTGTTTGATTAAATAAAAAAGCTGTATCTCTCTTTAAATATTCCATCAATTCAGTTGCTCTTTTTATGCTGGGTCTTGGATTTTTAGAAGAAATATTGGCTTGTTGGAATAAATATGCCCCAAAATTTAGCGCTTCAGGCCTATTGTATGTGTTAATATAGGTGTACAAGTCATTTAAAGTCCACGGTAAAATAGCATCATCATCACCAAGCATAATAATATAATCACCGCTAGCCAAATCATTGCTTGTGTTCCAATTTTGGGTAACCGTCACAGGGTTTTCTTGCCTGACATAAATTATTCTGTCATCATTAATACTTTTTACATAGGCCTCCACATCATCAATGGAACAATTATCAGAAATGATAATTTCAAAATTGGAATAATTTTGGTTTAAAATGCTATCCACTGCACATTTCAAAAGATCCAATCTATCCTTAGTGGGGATTAACAATGAGAATTTAATATCCATTTCTATTTTAGCCCTTTTTTTATTTTAATCCACGCTGAAAAACTTTGCAAAAAGTAATTATGCAGAGAGCTCTATTTAGTCCACGCTGAAAATTCTTTATCAACTATTTATTATAATACTTTTCAAATTTGGTTTTTTCAGTACATTCAATATGCCCATAATCTAAAAGTTGTTTTTTGGGGGCAAGATTACCTGTTTCGCCTGAAACATAATTTCTAAAAGCATTATTTTTTCTTTTAGTATACTTTTCAATAACAATTACCGAGTCATAAAAAGAAACTGCTGCAATTTCGCGACTTAGTTTTTTAAAAATTGCCTTATTGGGAGCGCTTAGCCTTTCTTGATTAATATAGGTAAAGTTTACAATGTCGGCCATGTTCTTAAAATATTCTATGGTTGAATTAGGTGATTTATATTCTCCACCATAATATGACCAATAACTGGTAGAACAATCTTCAATAATATATATTCCACCCCAGTTTAGTTTATCAAAAAGCCTATGAAAGTTTGCAATTACATTATCACAAAAATGTGATGCATCATCAATAATTATGTCAAACATACTTTCTTTAAGTTCATTGTTAACAAGCTCACCCTTTGAAATATCCCCAATAAAAACCTGTATATTTTCATCATATATAAAATTCTTACACTGTGGCGCTATATCTACACCAACAATTTGTGATTTTTCTGGTAAGATATTTTGCCAAATTTCTAGCGAACCACCATTTAAAATACCAACTTCCAATAAGTTGACAGGACATTGCCTAAGCATATAGGGAGCAAAAATTCTTTCATAAATTGACAAATAATGCTCCCATTTTCCTGATAAATATCTTTTATTATTCTTAAAAGCAGCATGAATTTTTGAATCAACCAAATCAGGGCCTTCATAGTGCTCAAAATTCATATAATCTTTAATATCAAAAACTTTATTTTGCTGACCAGACATAGACCCTCCGGATTGAAACCTCTGTATAATTGTTTTTATTGGAAATGCCCTAAATGCACTTGGCTCTCATTTCTAGTATTTTAAGTTAAAATCAAAACTGTCAAAAAAATGTTCTATTTAACATTTTATAATCATTATAAATTCAATATATTATATTAATATAAATTTAAATAACTATTTTCTACAGCTAACCATTACTTCATTGCATTTATCGTGCCAACTACTTTCTTTACCTCATCATCTGTCATTACAGGAGAAATAGGTAAGGATAAAATTTCTTGATGAATTTGTTCTGTGATGGGAAATGAAAGACTATTGTATTCAAAATAAGCTTTTTGTTTATGAATTGGGATTGGGTAATGGATTAGACTTTGAATATTATTTTCTTCCAAATATTTTTGCACCATGGCACGGTTTTTTACTCTAATGGCAAAGATATGCCAAACATGAGCATTCTTGGCATAGGTTTTGGGCAAAATAATTTGAGAATTATTAATATTTTCACAATAGTATTTGGAAATTTCTTGACGACGCTCATTGCTTTTGTCCAAATATTTAAGTTTTACATCTAAAATGGCCGCCTGAATTTCATCAAGCCTTGAGTTAATTCCTTGATAAAGATGCTCATATTTTTTGTGAGAGCCATAATTTGCTATGGCTTTTATTTTTTCGTAAAGATTTGGATTATTAGTAGTAATTGCTCCACCGTCCCCTAAAGCTCCTAAGTTTTTCCCAGGATAAAATGAAAAAGCCGCAATATCTCCCAAGTTTCCAACCCTACTTTCCTTATAATAAGCTCCGTGAGCTTGAGCTGCATCTTCAATGATTTTAAGATTATATTTTTGGGCAAGACTCCAAATTTTATCCATTTGCACAGCTTGCCCATAAAGGTGCACAAGCATTATAGCCTTAGTGTTTTTAGTGATTTTTTCTTCAATTAAATCCAAATCAATATTATAAGTGCTTATGTCAGGCTCAACCAAAATAGGAGTGCAACCAACTTGGCTAATGGCCAAAATTGAAGCAATAAATGTATTGGCCGGAACAATTATTTCATCATTTTTCCCAAAACCATAGGCCATTAGAATAAGCTTTAGAGCATCAAGGCCATTGCCCACGCCAAGAGCATATTCTGTACCACAAAATTTAGCAAAATTATCACAAAACCCTTCATTTTGCCTACCATTTATATACCAACCGCTTTCCAAGACTTGTTTGATTTTAGTATTTATTTCTTGGTCATATTGGGTATTTATTTTCTGTAAATCGAGAAATTTAATCATATTTATCCGCTATGTATAATAATGTTTTTTCTTCTGAAAAATTCAATTGCTTCCAATTACTTTAGCCTCATCAGGCACATTTTTTTTGATCAAACTTCCGGCTCCGATTATTGAGTTTTCACCAATAATTACTCCGGCCAGTATGGTTGCATTTGCCCCTATTACAGCCCCTTTTTTTATAATTACAGGTTCACATTTCCAATCTTTTGCTCTTGATTTTGGGTATTTATCATTGCAAAATGTAACATTTGGCCCAATAAAAACATTGTCTTCAATGCGCATACCGTCCCAGATTTGCACCCCACACTTTATGGTTACATTATTTCCTATAATAACGTCATTTTCTATAAAGCAATGGGAGCAAATATTGCAATTATCGCCTATTTTTGCCCCTTCAAGCACCACACAAAATTGCCAAATATTTGTATTTTGCCCAATATTGTTTGTTTGCACATCTGATAAAGCATGAATCATTTGTTTACTACCTTTAAAAATTCTTCATAGTCTCTTATATAATCTTTCTCGTCAAAATGCTCTGAAGCTAAAACCATAACTACACAATCTCTTGAAAAATTAGTAAATTCTCGCCAAAGATTTTGTTTAATATATAGTCCTTGACTTGGACTATTGAGGTGAATTGTTTCTCTAGTTTCGCCATTGTCCAAAGTAAAATCACAGCTGCCGGAGGTGCAAACAATTACTTGCTCTAAATTGTGATGGGCGTGTTTTCCACGCACAATATTTTGCTCCGTGCCCCAAATATAATAAACTCTTTTTATTTCAAAAGGAAAATCCTCACCTTTTTCAAGAGCTACTAGGTTTCCGGTGTGATCACCCTTCACACCAAAGTTTAATATTGTATAATCCATTTAGCACATCACTAATTTTTTAATGTAATTTCCATGGTTCTATTTGCAAAAGCATCTATCTTACAAATCACGAACAGTTCCAAAAAAACATATTATATTTTCAAGCAAAATACAAGTTTTTTAGAACTGTTTCAAAAAACCTTGAAACCTATACGCCAAATCAAAGCTCTTTACATCTTGCGTGTTATAAATGCAATAATCCCCCTAAGCAATTTTATGCTTAGAGGGATTTCGTAATTAATCAACCTAAAAACGGTCAATTTATAATTAATAAAGACTGGTTAGTTCACTTGAATTTTATTTTTCAAGCAATCTTTCCAAGAGTTTTTGTAGTTCAAGAGCCATTTCTGAAAGTTCATTCACAGCTTGTGAGGCTTCTGTCATACCTGTGGCAGTTGACTCAGCAATATGGTTGATTTCATCAATGGAGTTACTGATTTCTTCAGAAGTTGCAGATTGCTCTTCTGCAGCTGTCGCAATACCTGAAATTAGTGAAGTATTGGTATTTACCAAGGAAACAATTTCAGCCAAGGAATTACCTGAAACAGCGGCTAACTCTGTGGCTGTGCTTGCTGAACGAGCACTTTCACTCACTCTGCCAATATTCATGGTAGTTGTTTCTTGAATACCTCTAATGCTATTGCCAACTTCTGTTGTTGCAGTCATTGTTTTTTCAGCTAGCTTACGAACTTCATCAGCAACAACGGCAAATCCACGTCCTGCCTCACCTGCTCTGGCGGCCTCAATGGCAGCGTTTAAAGCTAGCAAGTTGGTTTGATCTGCAATGTCGGAAATAACATCCATAACACTACCAATGCTTTCAGCTTGTTTACCAAGTTGTTCCATATTCTTTTCAAGTTCTGCTGCCACATCATTAACACTTTGAATAGCGTTAATAACTTGGTTTACTAAATCTGCGCCCTCACTGGCTTTGTTGTGTACATTGAAAGATTGTGTATTTGCTTCACTTGCATTATGAGCAACTTCAAGCACAGCAGTATTCATTTGCTCCATGGCAGCAGCTGTTGTTGTTACGCGATCACGTTGAATTTGTGCACCATTTGAAACTTCTTCTGCTTGAGCAGATAATTCTCTTGAAGCTGTTGCCATACGCTCAGAAATATTTTGAGCTTGGTTTGCCACATCAACAATTGTTCTTTGAGTGCTCTTGATTGCAGTTAAGTCAGTTATAAGTTGAAGTACACAAGCAAGCTTTCCTTGTTCATCGAGGAATGGAAGGGCTGTATAGGTAATGTCAAGGGCTTTACCGCCAGGTCTGGCCACTGTTTCACCTGTGGCAGGACGTAAGCTTGAAACAGCAATATTGAGTGCATCAGATGGAGTATCTGAGTCGTCTCTGTTCATAACTTCTTTACAAGTTCTGTTCACATAATCCATACCAACAATGCTCTTACCCAAATCATTTATATAGCAAATACGCAAGTTTTTATCTAACACAACAACAGGAGCTGTTAACACATTTAATATATTTTGGAATTGCTTTAATGTTACATTTGTTCCGTCAATTAGCTTGGCATAAGCACCTTTAAATTTACTGCAATCGCCTTGAATTTCAATATGCCCTGCTTGTAATTCATCTTTAACATAAGAGTATTCGTCAACTACTTTATTTAATGTGTCAGGAATTGCACGAAGTGCATTGGCAAGATTTCCAATTTCGTCCTTACGATTTACATCAAGCTTAGCAGTTAAATCACCTTCAGCAATGGCTGTTGCAAAACTTGCACCCTTAGCCACAGCAGAAACAACAGGACGAACAATAATATATGCTATTATGGCACTTAGTATTACTGCAACAATGGTTGCAATAATGGCAAGAGTGCTTAGCTCACCAAGATCTGAGAAAATATCTTGAGTTTCAGCTCTTGCTATCACAGTTATATCACTGCCTTCAAGTTTTTTATGATAGCCAATTACATCATTACCGGCTAAGTTTGTATATTCAACAATGCCTTCAGGCGCTTTGGCAACTTGTTTCATAACAGGAGTAATAGGTAAATCATCCTTCATTAGTGGGCCGGGATTAGGGTCTAACACAACGCGTCCTTGTCCATCAATGGCAAAAGCATAGCCCTCATCACCAACAGTTATACCTCTAAAAACAGTATCATAAACTTTAACAAAGGAAATATCACCACTTAAAACACCAACTATTTCACCAGCTTCTGTTTTTACCGGAAAAACAACAGCCATTAAAACTTCATTGGTGATGGTAGACATACGAGGAGCTCCTGTATATGGAGTTCCGTTTACTGCTGCCTTGAAGTAGTCACGAAAACTTATGTCAGTTCCGACAGCTTGTGGATTTGATGAAGCTACAACAATACCTTTTGTGCTCAACAGATTGAAACCATTTATCATATCAAGGTCATCAACTCTATCGGCTAACCAATTATTTAAATAGTTAACTTCAGCTGCAGTATGCTCGGACTGATCAAAGAACATAATAACGTGCCCATCTTCAGCAGTTACTTTTACAAAAGTTTCTGTTGATTCAATGGCATAGTCAAGCATACGCTGTAAAGTAATGGTTGTCGCCTGCATAGTGTTGACTGACGATCCTGTTAGTGCATTTGAAGTTTCCTGATAGGTTAGGTAACTCAAAGCGCTCATGGATAAAACCAAAACCAGAGAAATCGGTAGCAAGATTTTTTGCAATAAATTCATAATTAACTCCTTAAATTAGCACAGTTACAATTATTATCAAAATGTATATTTACGATAATTATCGTCCCATCAGGAAAAATCTTTATGGGGCAATAAAAAATAATTCACAAACTATTCTCTAAAATCAATATTAAAAAATAATCACTGTATTGTCAACTAATTAGTTTATATTTTAAAAATGTAGTTTTTATTTTTGCTAAAATCACATTTACTTGAACGCCATTTGCATACACTACAAGTGGATTATAATGCCTTTCGGCATCTGCAAATTATTATAAATAGTATTATTAAGTATAAACCATAAAAAAATTAAATATCTATAATTATCCCTGATTGCTTGCAATATGGTATTAATTTCTCCCACGGAAATTTATTATGCCCAGCTTTTTTCAGCTTGTTTAATAAGTCCTTAGCACTATAATATTCCCCATCAATGAACATAAGCTTAGCAAAGTAGCTTATTATTTCTTTTGCCTTTATGCCCTGCTCTCGCATATTGGCTAGACTTTTACTTTGATGTCTTTTGGCAAGCCTCTCCCCTTGCGCATCAAGTAAAAGAGGAATATGGGCAAAGCTAATATCTGAATTTCCAAGTAATGAATGTAAATAAAGCTGGCGTGGACTTGAAGTTAATATATCATTACCCCTAACAATTTGATTTACTCCAAAATAAATATCATCACAAACAACTGCCAATTGATAAGAAAAAACTCCATCGGAGCGTTTTAGGGCAAAATCCCCTCCACATTCCTCTAAGCTAAAATTTTGTTTTCCATAGAGGAGATCAATAAATTTAATTTTATTTTCTTGCACCATGTTTGGAATATTGAGTTTTTCCAGACAAAACTTTTGGTTTTGCTCACTTTCTGCATAAGCAACATTATTGCAAAGATACAAATATTCAGTAAATAAATATTCTTCTTGCGGTAAAGCAAAAGGTGGGCAGGCAATTCTTAGGCAAGCATTTTTTTGCGCCTTGGCCTTTAAATCTCTTTGCTCAAAACTTAGTAGCCTGCAAGTTCCATGGTAGGGTGCGCCGGCGTCTGGCATTACAAAGCGCTGTTTATGTTTTAGGGAATTGTTTTCAAAGTTTTGACTATCTTTGTTCACCTGTGGAGCACCGGCTAAATCCCTTAGTTCCTTTCGGCTACAATAGCAATTATAAGTCAAACCTGAAAGTTTTTGCAGAGCCTCTTCATATAAATCAAAGCGTTCACTTTGCCAAATTATTTCCTCATCATAATCAATGCCAAGCCAGTTAAAATCCTCTAAAATTGCCTTGGCAAAACTTTTTTTACAACGAGCTAAATCAATGTCTTCCATACGCAAATAAAGTTTGCCATTTTCCAAACGACAAGCTAAATAAGCCAGTAAAAAAGCCCAAGCATTGCCAAGATGCAAAAAACCGGTGGGGCTTGGAGCAAGCCGTCCTATGATCTTTTTTTCTTCAATCATTTTATAAATTTTTCCAAAATACTGTCAGAAACTAACATACCATTTTGAGTAAAACTTAAATAGTTGTTTTGCAATTTGACCAAACCATGCTTACTAAGTTTTTTTATTAAACTCCCATGTTCTTGTAAAAAAGATTTTTTGCTAAAAGCAGTATATTCTTCAAGGCTTAGCCCCTTGGTAGTTCTTAGACGAAGCATA
>CAYJHF010000001.1:23555-54547 GCA_964369905.1 uncultured Mailhella sp.
GAAGAAGTGGGAAATATTTTCCTTTTGCAAGTTTGGATTAAAAATTGTTAAAAGCTCTTGTTTTAAAGCACCACTCTGTATATCTTTTGCCCATTCAATAATGGATTTGGCCTTATTTATTCTTATATTTCCAACTGTTCCAACAGAAGATGGCCCAAATCCTAGATAATCGGCATTGTGCCAATAAGCCAAGTTATGCCTTGATTGATGGCCAACCTTAGCATAATTAGAAATTTCATATTGTATAAATCCTGCGGATTGTAAAATTTTCCCTGTGCTCAAATACATTCTAGACTGCACTTTTTCATCAGGCAGTTTTAATGCACCATCTTTGTTTAGCTGGGAAAATAGACTGCCCTCTTCAATACTAAGGCCATAACAAGAAATATGCTCTGGATCCAAATCAATAGCAATTTTTAAATCAGACTGCCAATTTTTTAAACTTTGCTTGGGTAAACCCCAGATTAAATCTAAACTAATGTTATGAAAATTACTTTGCCTTAATATTTTGAAAGCTGTAACAGCCTCTGCATAGGTGTGGGCTCGTCCCAAAAGTTTTAAATTTTCATCATCTAAGGATTGAACCCCTAAAGAAATGCGGTTAAAGCCCAGTTTATTATAAGCCAAGGCTTTTTCCTTGGTTAAGCTTTCCGGATTAGCTTCAAGAGTAATCTCTGCATTTTGATTTATATGGAAGCTTTTAATTAAAGAACGCATAATTTTTTCCAAGTCAGCAATTGCAATTATTGACGGAGTTCCTCCTCCAAAATATATGGAGCTTATGGGAACATCGGAATAAAATTCTGCATAAATCTTTATTTCAGCCAGTAAGGATTTTAACCAAACATGATAAATTTTAGATTGTATTTCATTACTATAAACTAAATTTTGTGGCAACCGAAGTGGCATTAACGTGGGCTTTGCATTATCAAAGGACTTGTTTTTTTGCCCAAACAAATCAGCTCGTAAATGCTCATTTGTGGCTGTTAATTGCGTATAATCTAAGGATTTACCCAAAAAATTTGAAAGATTTTTAACCTGCCCTAAAGCAATACCTTGATTTTCTTGTAAATCAAGAATATTTGGAGATAAATTTACTAAATTTTTATCAGATTTTTCTTCGAGTAATTCAAGTCCTAAATTTCGACGTAAAGCATTGGCCTCTTCGGAGCTGAAAAAAGCATCGACCAAGGTTGGGCCTTTAATTTTAGGTGTTTTTGTTTGTGGTTCTTTTTGCGCCTTGGCTTTTAGCACATCGGCCAAAGATTGCACAGCCTTGGGTTTAGCCATGTTAAATAAAGAACTTAATGGTTTTATTTGGTTTGAGCTTGATTTAATTTTTTGTTCTTTTGGTAATATGGCTAAATTACCCTTGCTTTTGTCAATGACTTCAAGGCTTGGTTTTGGTAAAACCTCTGAATAAAAACCACAATAATTACATCGCTTGCGACAAAAAGGAACGTGAATATATATTTGCATAATTTTGACCGATTAATTTGTGGAAATTATCTGCACAATTTTGTCAAAAACCTTTTTCCTAGACAAATTTGATGTGTCAATTATTACAGCGTCTTTAGCAGGGCGCAGTGGATCATTAACCCTTTCCCTGTCAGCTTGATCCCTTTGAAATATTTCCTCAAGAATTTGGGACAAGCAAGCTTCTTGCCCTTTTTCTTGTAACTGAGCAAAACGCCTTTGGGCTCTTACCTCTGGGCTTGCGTCCAGGTAAAATTTAAATTCTGCCCTAGGGAAAACAACTGTTCCCATATCACGCCCCTCAGCAACCAAGGAGATTTCTTCACCTATTTGAATTTGAAAATCACGTAATTTTTTGCGTATTATCGGAATATTACCCACAATAGCCGCTAACTTTCCAACCTCTTCATTGCGTATTTCATTGCCAATGGCTTTAGAATTGAAAAAAAGAATATAATCACCTTCAACTTCTTTTAACTCAAATTTACATTCATGCAATTTTTCAATAATTTCTGCTTCACTCATATTAGCAGCATTTCTCCCAAGCTTTAAGCCAAGTGTCCTATACATAGCCCCTGTATCAAGGCTGGCTATATTAAAATGCTTTGCCAATTCTTTTGCTAAAGAGCTTTTTCCAACTCCGGCAGGTCCATCTAAGGTGATAATCATGCAAAAAGTCCTTAAATTAAGATATACTCATTAAAATTTTCAGTGTGTCAATAAAGATTTGATTATCTTCCTTAGTTCCAATGCTAAACCTAAGATAATTTGGTAGATCGTAAGAAGCTAAATACCTAACAATAATTCCGCGCTCTAATAATTGTTGATTAAATTCTTTTGGATTATAACTTTCCGGCAGTCTGAACATGAGGAAATTAGCTGAAGATGGTGTAACTTTACAACCCAACTCTTCAAGGGAATTAAACATTTTAAACCTTTCAATTTCATTATTTTTTATGGTTTTCTGCTTAAATTCCTCATCGTCAAGAGCGGCTATGGCCGCCTCATTGGCCAAAATGTTCAATGAAAATGGCAAGCGAACTCTCCACAAATAATTTGCCAGTTTCTCAGGCAAGAAAGCATAACCAATTCTAAGGCCTGCCAACCCATAAACTTTAGAAAACGTGCGCATAATTACAATATTTTCATATTTATCCAAATCTCCAAGCAATGATGTTTTATTTTCATCGCCGGCAAATTCAATATAAGCTTCATCAATTATTAATAAACACTGAGCTGGTAGGCTTTTTGCCAAATTAGCAAGCTCAGATTTCTTTGCTAATAAACCTGAAGGATTATCAGGAGCGGTTACAAAAACCATGGAAGTATTTTGATCCACCAGTTTTAATAAGCTCTCAAAGTTAAATGAAAAATCATCATTTAGTGGTGCTTGGCGAAACTCACAACCTTGAAATTTAGCCTGAATTTCATAAAGGCCAAAACAAGGTTTAAATGCCACCACATTATGTTTGCCAGGTTCTGTTTTAACCCTAAACAAAAGATCAATAATTTCATCACTGCCATTGCTCACAAAAACTTGTTTGCTTGTAAGGTGTGGGTATTTTTTTTGGTAGTAATTCGTTATTTTTTCAACTAATCTTGGATTTCCACTTTGCGGATAGCGAAAGCTTTGTGTTGCAACCTCTGTAAGTCTTTGCAAAACTTTTGGGGAAACTCCGAAAGGGTTTTCATTGCTGGCAAATTTTAACACTTTATCAAGCCCATATTTTTCTTTAATCTCTTCCATGGAAAGCCCCGGTTCATAGGACTTAAATGAAGCAACTTTTGGGCATACGTCCCAAGGATTATTCATAATACTACCTTATCATTTTCTAAAAAGAACATAGCAAAGTAAGACTTTCTCACTTTGCTATGTTTTTTTGTAATTTCAGAGTGCTTTTGCACAAATACTTTTTTGCAACCTCTGCACAACTTATTGTACAAAGTTCTCTTTTTAATAAGACAAATAATTTTAACTTATTAAAGCAGCCAAGCTACACATTATTCAGCTGTACCTTTGGGGCGAATAGTTAAAACAGGAACACTTGAATTTTTAACTACTTTTTCAGCCACAGAGCCAAAAAGAATGCGATCAATACCCGTGCGTCCATGGGTTCCCATTACAATTAAATCCGCTTCTTCTCTTTCAGTCAGAGCAATTATTTCTTCCGCTGCATAGCCAACCACAACCTCAGACTTCACATCAAGTCCTGCAAAATTTGCCTCTACAAATTCTGCCATAGCACTATTTGCACCGGTTACAATTTCACCAACAAAATCATCAATAGTGCTGGGCGGTACATGAAAACCTGTGTATTGAGTCATGGTTGGGGCTGCATAGACAGCAATTATGCTAGCATTAAAAAGTTTTGCCATCATAACGGCATATTCTGCAACCTGTTTACTATGATCTGCCAAATCAAGAGCACAAACAATTTTTTTTACTGATGACATACTAAAATCTCCTTGAGCTTTAAAGTTTAACTAGTGGCATACATTTAAAATAAGAATATATGCTTCCAAACCTTATAAAACAAATAACACTATAATATGGCAAACGACAAGCGACCATAAACATAGAAAACTTTATTATAAAACAAAATAAAAACCTAAAACCAAGCAAACTTAAACTTATTTGACGCATTTTATAAATTGCCCTGTTGCTCTTAATATATCCTATTTTTCATTACTAGACAAGTTTTTCTTTTTACACTAGTATGAACGAGTAAAACGCAGACTTAACTAGGAAGTTTTTACCTCTAAAGAAAGTCTAGAAATTGTAACTATGCAATTTTATTATTTTATTTATTTATGGCAAATCTTTTGCATTCAGTTTGTCAAGTAGAAACATAAAATTTTTTATTTATTTCAATTTACATGGAATTACAATTGAAATTTTTGTTTTTTCACAAGCAAGCCTTGCTTGCAAAAGTGGCTAAAGCTTGTGCTGAATTAATAAATTCTTGCACAAAATGTAGAAGCCTCCAAACTCAAAAGGAGCTACAATGAAAATTAACCCTGAACTTGAACGCTTACTTCAAGCAGAGCAAACAAAGCTACAAAATACGCTTCCTCAAAAGAATAAGCCAGCGCCAAACAATTTTGAAGCTTTACTAGATGGGGAATTGTCAAATCTTGCTAATGCCAGCTCTGTGACTTCAAGTCAAACAAGCCAAGACCTTGATTATATTAAGGCTTTGGCAGACCCTATCACCTTGACAGCCGACGGTTTAGCAAGCATGACCGGCACTTCAGATGTAAGTCAAACAAATGGTGATCAAAACATTGTGGAATCGCTTATGCTCGGACTTCAAAATAGCATTAATAGCATGGACGCTTATGCAAAATCCTTGCAGGACAGTACAAATCTAAAGAGTGCTTACGCAAATTTAGAAATGGCCAATAGGCAAGTTGGAACTATGCAACAAGACTATTCAAAGCTTTCACAAAAGAACTCTTCCCTTGAAAGTTTGCTCAATGATTTAGAAATCATGACGGTTACGGAAACTTATAAGTTTAATCGTGGGGATTATGCTTAAAAAGTAATGATTTACTTTCTTTTGGGGAAAACTTTTTTCAAAGAAGTTTTCCCCAAACCGTTTTAAAAAAAACACAAAAATTGATTTTTTCAACGTGAACTAATATTATAAACTAATTACTTTATCAGCCAAAGCCATGGCGGTTGCAATATCAAGCATATTAGTAGTTTCCCCCACCATTTTCTTCTCATAAAGATTAAAGTGATTTAGACAAGCCCCGCAAACCAAAATTCTCACTCCATCTGCCTCAAGTTTTTTTATGCTCTCAAGACAATTACCTTCATGGGCAGTAAGCTTTACTCCACCATTTACAAAAATAATCTGCCAAGGTGACATTTCGTGCGCACAAGATAAAAAGCTTTCCATTAGTTTTTTACCAAGTTCATCATCACCGCGTCCAAGATTTTCAGTAGCAATTAAAATCAATGTCTTTTTATCTGCTTCAAACTGACTTAAATCTAAATTGCTTTCTGAAACTTGATTTAATTTTTTTTCAATATTTCCATTTTCAGGTGTGGATAAACCGCTCTCTTCAATTTCCATAATGCCATGTAAAACCCAAAGGCTTTCTTGATCTTGGGAAATTTCTACCTTATAGCCAAAACTTTCCAAAAACCGATTAACATTTTCCAGAGCAGGTTTATTATCAACCAATACTTGAATTTTTTTTGCTTTTTTTGAGTTTAAAGCTTCCTTGCATTTGATTACCGGTGCAGGGCAAGTGAGAGAGCAACAATCTATAACAAACATATTTTACCTTCCTTATGGAAAATTTTGCAATTTTTATGATTTCTTTTTGCGCAAAGCCTTTTTTAATGATCTGCTTTGAACCGAATCAGGATTGCGCAAGGCAGCTTTTAGCGTTGTGCGTTTTTTGGGTGTGGCCTTGGCTTTACCAGAATTCTTGTCATTATTTTCAGGGCGCTCTTGATTTTGCTCAATATATTGCACAGCATTATGTTCTTGAATAGCTTCTTTCCCTTTATTGCTTTTTTTATTTTTATTATTCTTATTGTGTGAAGAGCGTAAATGCACACGCATAGGAGCGTGCTCAATACAAAACAATCTGCGTAAAGACTTTTCCAAATAACGCAAATAGGAAGCCGTAACCCTTTCTGCATCATTCACAAAAAATACAAAGGTTGGAGGAGCACTTTCTGCCTGAGTGAGGTAATAAAATTTTGGTCTGACTCTTTTTACCACCGGAGGTTGATGTTTGGTTAGCACTGTATCCATGGCCCTATTTAACTGCCCTGTTCCAACCCTAACATAACATTCAGCTTTAATTTGTTCGGCCATGGGCAAGAGCAATTTTAAACCATAACGACTTTTAGCCGAGGTTTGCATAACCGGAATATGCTGGCAAAAAGCCAAGGTTTCCGTAAACTGTTTTAATAAATTCTTGCGGGCACTTGGCGGGACTAAATCCATTTTATTCAGAATAATTAAAAACGGTGTTTTTCTTTCATCAAGTAATTCAATAAGGCGTTTGTCTTGTGCGGTTAATCCTTGTATTGCATCTATTACCAAGAAGGTAACATCTGCTTTTGTGGTACTTTTTAAAGAAGAATTAACCGAAAATCTCTCCACAATATCAGAAATTTTTGTTCTGCGTCTAACTCCTGCTGTGTCTACAAAAATATAAGTATTTCCCTGCCAAGTTAAGGGAACATCAACACTGTCCCTTGTAGTTCCAGCCACTTCACTTACTATCATGCGCTCTGTTCCGATAAAGGCATTTAATATGGAAGACTTTCCTGCGTTAGGCCTGCCAAGTAAGCATATTTTTAATGGCCCTTTACGCTTTTCGGGCTTTTGTATAATAGCTTCATGCTCAACCGGAGAAATAATTGTGTTTTCATCGTCTTTTTGGCTTACTCTATCCTCTTGTGGAAAATCTAAGCTAAGATTAAATTCTTCGTCATTAAAGTCCACCAAATAGTCAGTTTGTTCTTCATCATCGTCAGTTTTATCATTGTCAGTGCTTTCAGGCTCAATTTCTTCTTTTAAGGATTTAGCCTTAGATTTTTTCTGATTACTTTCTGATTGAACTTGTTCCATTATTTCTTCTTCATCAAAATCAGGAATTTCCGGCAACATATCCACCATTAAGCTTTCCAAATATCTAATTTGGTGACCGTGTTCCGCGGAAACGGCTACCATGGGAAAGCCAAGTATGTGGAAGTCTGCGCACAAAACGTCTTCACGCTCCATACCATCAACCTTGTTGACCACAAGAAGTAAGGGTTTGTCAATTTTACGCAAATAAGAAGCTAAATATTCATCAAAAGGGGTAAGCCCATCTCTTGCATCAACTACCAAGCAAACCCCGACAGCCTCTTGCAAAGCGTCCTTGGCTTGACGTAAAATTTCACTCTCAAAGCCCCTAATTCCGGCAGGGCCTTCGGCTACATTGGCATGATAATCTAAGGTAATTCCCCCTGTATCAACAATTGTAAAAGGGCGATGAAATTTATTGCGCACAATGCCTTCCATTCTATCCCTTGTAACACCCGGTCTATCGTGGGTAATGGCTCTATTACTTCTAATTAAGCGATTAAAAAGAGTTGATTTGCCCACATTTGGGCGACCTAACATCACTATTTTATACATGAAAACCTCATTTAGTCCAAATTAAATTCAAGCTCTTGGCATCAGAAATAAATTCTTGTAATTGGAGCTTACTTAATTCAATCATTGGATATTCTTTACTGAAAAAAGCCTTATACCATTTAGCCGTGTTAAAAATTGCCTTATTTACATTCCAAACTGGGTTAAAACCCAATTCTTGCTTAGCCTTTGAAATATCAAGCTGTAAAATAGTGGCTTCGTGCAGTTTATCATCAGGCTTTAAAACAATTTTTGCCCTTGGAGCTGTTAACCCATCAGGATTTTTAGCAACCTCAGTCAAAGAAGTAAAAAGCTCGCTATTGGGCATATTCCAATAAGTAGCTAATAATTCAGCCACTTCAATAACTTTTAAAATACTCTCTTTATTAGGGCCAAAATTATAAGCCTTGGAATATTGTTCAGGGTTTTCAGCCAGTTTTTGCCCAAGCAATAAATAGCCTGCCAAGCACTCAAGCACAAATTGCCAAGGGCGTATGGCCACAGGACTCCTGATTATAAGTTCCTCATCATTGCTAAAGGCTGTAATGCAATCTGTAACTAATCTGTCAATAGACCAATCTCCACCACCAACCACATTCCCTGCCCTTGCACTGGCTAAAGCAAAACCACCATTTTTTAAAAAAGAATTGCGATAAGAAGAGGTCAATATTTCTGAACAGGCCTTTGAGGAAGAATAAATGTCGTAACCGCCAAGGGGATCTTCTTCATTGAAGAATTGATTTTGCTCTTTATTTTCGTAGCATTTATCAGTGGTTACATTTATAAACTGCTTAACTGAACCTGATTTTCTGGCCGCTTCAAGTACATAAAGAGTTCCCATGACGTTGGAAGAGTAAGTTTCAACTGGATTTGAATAAGAAGGACGCACCAAGGATTGAGCCGCTAAATGAAAAACTATTTCCGGCTGAAATTTATTAAATAAATCTTCAAGTTTTTCATATTCACAAAGATCGGCAATAATATTATACTCTAAAATTTGATCCAAATTTAAAATTTCATACAACCTAAACTGACTATTGGGCAATAAGGAATAACCTGCAACTTTTGCATTTAATTGAGACAACCAAAGGCTAAGCCACGAACCTTTAAATCCAGCATGGCCTGTGACAAGAACCCTTTTATTTCTGTAAAAATTATTAAATAATTGCACACTACACCTATAATAAATTAATCTTCATCTTTATCACTGACAAAAAATGAAAGTTGAGTGTTTTTCTTACTTGTAACTTCTGCTGTGGATTTTTGGTTTTGCTCATCAGGTGAAGCTGGATTTTCAATTGCAACTTTTTTCTTTATTTTTGCTTTACTTTTAACACTACTAATTTCAAGCTCTAAGTTTGTTTTGCCTTTTTTTATGGATTTTATTGTTTCTTCTTGAGGTTGATAATTTAAAATATGATTTTTAACTTTGGCAAAATTATCAGCCTGACTAAAGCTTTGTTTATCTTCTTCATGCTCAGGTTCAATATTTTCTTGAATGTTTATAACCTTAGTTTGACTTACTTTTTCCTGATTTTGCTGTTGTTCTGCTAAATTCATAAACAAAAGTTCAGATTTATCCTGTTTATTGTTCAAAACAATTGGCTGTTCAAGCAATATTTCCTCTTCTGTTTCTAGTTCATCTTCGGAAGTATTGTAAATTTCTAAATTCTCTATTTCAACGATTTCAGGTTCTTCTATTTCAACTTTCTCAACCTCTGTGGCTTCTATTTTTTCTTCTGCCTCAAAAACTTCAACCTTATTTTCCACCTCAATAATTTCATCAACTACAGCAATTTCATCAACTACAGCATTTTCTTCACTTGCAACTTCATCATTGTTTTTTACTTCTGGGCTTTCTGCTTCAACTTGGCTTTGTAAAACGCTTGCCCCATTATCTTCTACAAAAGCCTCCATCTCATTCAAATTATTATCGTTGGTAGTTTCAATAAGTTCAACTTCAGTTTCTTGTATAGTTTCATCTTGCTCTTGGGCTAAGTTATTGCTGGCCATAAAGCGCAATTCACCTTCAATCTGTGGTTCTTCTGAGTAGGAATTTGTTAATATGCCACTTTGCTTAAAAATTGCTTCTTCTTCCAAGTTATCCATAAAATCAGTTTTTTTCTCAAAAATCTCTTCTTGCCCACTAATTTTTGGTAAATCCACATCTTGCAAACTTGTATTTAAATCAAGAGTTAATCCTAAACTATTGAAATCTACAGGAATAGAGCTTTTCTTTGTTGTGTCCTGCCCAGAATTTTTTGTTGGCATAAAGGAAAGCACTATATTATCATTGGTTAATATGGTGGTTGGTCTTGGTTTAAAATCTATAGCTTCTTCTGAACTAACTTTTTCCTCAGCCATACCTTTGCTTATTTCACTTGTCTGTGCAGCATCATCAATTTTATTGTCTGCACGTATTTCTTCACCTTCATTTGTTGGCAAAGTTTCTTGATACACAGTGGAATTACCGTTGGCATCAACAGGTTTTATAAAATCAGCTTCTTCTGCATGGTTTGCGATTGCTTTATGCTCTTCTTTGTCTTTAGGGTTTTCTTCTTGGTAAACCACAGTTTTTAGCTCATCTACCGTATGCTCAGTTATGGCTTCTGTCACAATTTCAGGTTGTTCGTTTTTTAAATCCTGTTCCAATAAATCAAGGTTTTTTACAATAGGAATAGGTTCACCAACATTTTCATCAAAGAAATCATGTTGATTACTTACAGAAACAGTTTTAGGACTTGACTTCATAAAACCAAGAAGTTTTGTCATTACACCTTTTTTTGCCTCAGTTGTTGAGTCAGGATAAATAAAAGAGCTAGTTTTTGGTTTATCTAAAAATCTTTCCTCCTGATGCAAGCCATCTTGTAAATCATTTTCATTAATGCTCTCTGTTGCACTTGAAGCTAGGAAAGTAGAATCTTTTTTATGCTGTAAAAAATTATCATCATGCAAATTTGTTTGATTTGTATAAATTGTGTCGTCAATTACTTCATCAAGCACTTCAACCTTGCGTTCAATATTTTTGGTTTGTAAATTGTCTTGCCCCTCAGCTTTGCTTGATGCTTCCATATTTTCAGAGCTTGTGGACTCATGATAAGCTCCATCAAAACCAAGTTTACGTTCATAAACCTGAATGGGAGTGCTCTTAGACTCCTCCACATAAGCGTCAACAGCTCCATCAACCACTTGTCCAGCAGAAATTCTCTTGGTATTTAACTTTTTTTCCACCACACTTTTGACTTGCTCTTGAATTGATTGCTCACCATCTTGTTTGGGCATCTTGATAACTTCATGTTCAATATCTATATTTGCAATTGGTGTGAGGAAAGGATTACTCATAATTTCAGCAACAGCAGTGCATAGTTCCTCACGCCCAATGTTTGATGGCAATAGATGCTGGCAACCAGCCAAACGCAAAAACTCCATATCCTTGGCAGCTTGATATAAACCAATAAATGGAATAGGAGAAAGATCCAAACTATTTTCAAGTAACCTAATACCTGCAAGCACGGCATTACAACCATTTGCTGTAAGTGAACTGTGCACAATAACAAGTTTGGCAGGTTTTTTCTCAAAAAAAGCGAGGGCATTGTCCACATCGAGAGATTCCCAAACCTCATACTCATTTAAATACCAAGCTAAATTTTGCCTTTGAATTACAAGAGGGCAAATTAATAAAATAGTTGGTTTTTCAACGGCTTTTTTAGGTTGAGCTGATTTTATGCCACTTTCCGGTGCAAGCACTTCAAGTTGCTCATCAAGCGTTGTGGCATTTGGTTCTTCATGCTCAAGCCAATCTTGCTCAGACTGTTCTTCTTCAAAACCATCTTGTTCTTGACTCTCTTCATTCTTGGAAAATAATAAATTGCCGCCACTTTCTGCCTTAGCAAAGCTTGCTGCAAGAGCTTGCTCTTCTTGATTTTTCAGCACAATATCATCAAGGGAAGCAAAGGCTATAGGTTTTTGCCCTTGAGCATCCATAGCCACACATTCAAGACTAAATGAAAAACTCATTCCGCTATTTGATGAATGTAATTCTACTTGCCCATTATAATTTGTTGAAAGTTCCCATGCTTTGATTAAAGTTAAGGGACTGCGTTGAATTGGTGGTTTACCACGACCTGAATCGCTAATGGTAAATACAATATGCCCGGGGTTGGGATCATTTGCCCTGCGAACACGCACGCTAATCATACCACGTTCTGTAGCTCTAATGGAATCCTTTAGTAATAAGTTCAACACATTACTCAAAGCATTCTTATCCCCACGATATAAATGCCCAATTTGTGGCGCAATATACCAACCAAGCCCCACTTGCTTATCCTGAGCTTCTTCTCGAATATCTCCGCAAGCTTGCAAAAGCAAATCCTTTACATTAAATAACTCATGATTTAAATGATAAGCACTTGCTTTTTTTGTAAGTTTTGGCATATTACCCATTAGCTCGGATAATTCTTTACAAGCATAAACCAAAGAAGTGGCATGATTTTTTAATCTTTCAGATCTGGCATTTACATCTGAAATGGCATTAATCACATTTTTATCATGCTTTTGATCAAATTCCCTTTCATTTAAAATTTCCAATGCCTCAACAAAATCTTTTGACTTAGCATCATAGTCAAGAAAACAAGCTTCACGCAAAATGCGATCAAATGGCTCTCTTAGTCTGGCTTCAACTCTAAAAAGAATTTCTCGAACAGCTATATTATTTTCAGCAAAATCTTTTATAAAATCAATATGTTCAGCCTGTTTTTCATCATAAATATTTTTTTCTGTTTGCCTAGGAGCCAAGAAAACTGCAACCACTGCAAGGCATAAGCCAAGCTGAGGAGCAATGGCGATAATAGCTTGATCACGCATGGAAAAAGCAATTAACGTTCCAAAGCCAATACTTAAACAAAAGAAACTGTAAAGGGCTGCCCCTCTTTCCCTTTTGTAAACAGAAGGAATACAAAAAATAAAGGGTAAAAAGGCGTATAAACCCCACAAAGGCATAATATTTATGATGGAAAAATATTGTGGTAAGGGAGTGAAAATTATGGCCAGTGGGAAAATTGCAGGAAGAGCCAGAAATTGTAAAAAACCATCAAGACTTGACGCTTTCTTTTCCGTAACCATTAAGTGCCGCCCGATATGAGGCAACAAAAAAATACAAATGGAAGCACAAACAATACTTATGCTATCCCACAAAGATATATAGCCTTCAGCATTTTGAGGAACTCCAAAACTATATTGAATAAGTACCAAAAATGTTAGAAAGCTAGCCCAAATTCTGGCATCTCCCTCTTCTTTTAAGCCTCTCCATAAGCTACAAAGCATTAGAACCAGTAAAGAAATTAAAATAATCGGCATAATCCTACGATCTAGCGTGATTGAAGCCTTAGCAGGCAAAATAAGGCTTGGAGAAAACCAAATGCTTGGCGCTCCGGGGGAGTAAATCAATAAATCCCCTCCTCCTCTTAGTCCTGTTAAATCATATAAACCACTGCTAAAAAATGATGCACCAAGCTCTTCTTGTGAACTTTCAGAGTTCAAAAACTTTTCTCTGGTATACACATCATCAAGGGTTTGCCATTGGGTAGTATTTTTGGGTAAAATTAAGACTTTACTGCCCATGGGCAAGAAACTCCCAATATCCAAATAGAAAGCCGAAATATTTTCATCTTGTACGGGTTCAAAACTAATTAAAAACCAATAAGTCCCAAGGGGCTTTAACAGTTCAGATTGATGATAGGGTTTAAAATCATTTTTTTGGGCATAAATACTTGTTGCATCTTGTAAGGGTAAATCAAAAGCATAGCGTAAATACGGGCTAATATTAACTAAATCTTGATTTGCCTGCACAGAAATTGGAGGTAAGGCAGGTTCTAAGTCTTGTAAACTTTGGGCTGAACTTGACTGTGGCAACTGGAAAAACAACAATATAAGAAGGGTAAAAATATAATATTTTTTTAGCATCGTATACTTCTTTGAATTTGAAGACAGTTTTTTGCAGATCAATTGCATAAATCATCCGTTTTTGCCTAGATTAAAAGTGCTTTGTTCAAAAGATTAAAAAAGATATTTATATTTTTCAATAAATTGAACACCCTATAGAATAATTTTTAAAACTTAAAAATAACTATGCAGAGTTTCCAGACTACTTTAATAAAGTTCAAATTGCAAGTTTTTTATAATTGGCAATTTTTTTTGTTGTGATAATGCACTTCTTAGATTAAAAGAGAATTGAACGAACTAAAAAAAAGCTTTTGCATAGTCATATTTTAAAAAATTTGTAGCAAAAGTTATAGGTTTAAATTTTATCAAAAATTTTTATATATTTGAGAGCTTGCATAATAAATTATGCCAAACTTTCAAAAAAATTTTAAGACCAAAGATTTCTGTAAAGGTTGGCTTATGAAATATATTATATCACAATTGCCTATTTTTTTAAAACAAACTAAAATAAGGCGCAATGTTGGCTATTTTTTAAAATTCCTAGCATTTTTAATTTTACTTATAATTTCATATAGCATTATATTTCATTATATTATGGGCTATGAAGGACAAAAACACTCATGGTTAACCGGTTTTTACTGGACTATGACAGTTATGACAACTTTAGGTTTTGGTGATATAACTTTCACTTCTGATCTTGGGCGATTTTTTTCTATTATTGTTTTAGTTTCAGGAGTTATCTCACTACTTGTTATGTTGCCCTTTGCTTTTATTCAATATATTTACTCTCCGTGGCTTGAAGCTCAAAAGAAAACCAATGCCCCGAGAAAAGTTTCGGCAAACCTTAGTGATCATGTAATTGTTGTTGGACTAAGCCCCTTGGCCCTAAATTTAATTGAACAACTCACCCGCTATGGCTTTCACTGTGTTTTACTTTGCCCAGACGTGCAAACCTCTACTAATTTAGAAGATCAAGATTACAATGTTGTGCTTGGCGATTATGACAATGCTAACACTTATAAAAACCTTGGTTTTGATAGAGCTGCCCTTTTGGTTGCCTTAGACAATGATATAAGAAATACCAATATTATTTTTTCTGCCAGACAAGCCAACGAAGATGTTCCAATTTTATCCAGAGCAGAAAATGTTGATTCTGCAGACATTTTAAAAATGGCAGGAGGAACTAAGGTATTACGTTTCCGTAAACTACTTGGAGAGACTTTGGCCAGTAAAGTAATAGGTCATAAAGGACGTTTTAGCTACTTAACTTCTTTTTCCTCCATTATTATTGCAGAACGAAGCATTGATGATACAAGTTTAGTTGGTAAAACTTTGCGTGAATGTTCACTAAGGGCTAAAGTTGGTGTAAATATTGTTGGAATTTGGAAAAATGGGCTTTTTATTATGCCTTCTCCAGATGATATTTTAGAAAATCAATCCACCTTGGTTATTACAGGAACTCAAGAACAGCTCGACAATTTTGATTTGGTTTTTAGCACTCATGTTGCTGTTCCTTCCATGCATCAAGTCTTGGTGCTTGGAGGTGGCTTAGTTGGGCTGGCCGCAGCTGAAGAGCTACATAATAATAATGTTAAAGTTGTTGTAATTGATAAAAAACCATTAAAAAATCTATCTAAAGGAATAACGTTTATAAACGGTGATGCTTCTGATATTGATGTCTTAGTTGAGGGGGGGATAGACGTTGCTTCTTCTGTTATAATTACAACACATGATGATGATACAAATATTTATTTAACAATTTATTGTCGCAGACTTCGCCCTGACATTCAAATTCTAAGCAGAGCAACGCTAGACAGAAATATTGATATTTTATATCGGGCTGGAGCAAATATTGTGCTTTCCCTTGTTTTTATGATGACAAATGCTGTTGTGAATATGCTTGCTCCAGGGAAAATCTTTATGCTTCACGATGGGCTATCTCTTTTTAGGGCCACTGTGGATAAAAACTTAGTGGGGAAAACTTTGATTGAAAGTAAAATAAGAGAGAAAACAAGATGTAGCGTGGTTGGGGTTAGAATGAAAAATGGCAGTATTCAAGTTAATCCAAACCCTGACCATGTTTTTACTGCCAATGAAGAAATATACCTAATTGGTGATGATGATGCTCAAGATGCTTACACTTCTCACTATGGTATGCAAAACTTTTAGGGCATGAAGTAATTAGTCTGCGCTAAAAAATATGATAATATTTTATCATATTTTGAACAAAGAATATTTAAAATAAAAAAAGCCCCGAAGGGCTTTTTTTATAATTTTTCCGCTTAGTTATCCAAGTAATCTTAGAGCCATTTGTGGCAATTGGTTTGCTTGGCTAAGCATTGAGTTAGCAGCATTACTGAGAACTTGGTTTCTTACAAAGTTGGTCATCTCAGTTGCCACGTCAATATCGGAAATACGAGATTCTGCGGCTTGGAGGTTTTCAGCTTGTATTGTAAGGTTAGTAATGGTGTTCTCAAATCTGTTTTGCAATGCACCTAGGTGAGCTCTGATATTATCCTTGGAAACAATAGCATCTTCAATGGCCTCTAGTGCTTTTTGTGCATTGGCTTGAGTTGAGATGTCGTGTCCGTCATCTTCTGCAGAGTCATTTCCAAGACCAAGGGCAGAGGCTGTGCTATTTTTAATTTGAATATAGTAATAGTCTTCTGCACTGTCGTTGTTTGTACCAAAGTGGATTTTGAGCTGACCAGTGGATTCAACTCCATTACCATTGTGATCTCCGGAAAGGCTACCATCAAGTAACTTAATGCCGTTAAAGTCTGTGGCATTTGCAATACGTGTAATTTCTGAAGCCATTTGTTGATATTCAGAGTCAATAATAGCACGTTGAACAGAGTCATAAGTACCGGTGGCTGCCTGCTCAGCTAGTTCTTTCATACGAATAAGCTTTTCGTCGATAACTTGAAGAGCGCCATCAGCTGTTTGAATAAGAGAAATAGCATCATTAGCATTTCTTACACCTTGATTCAAAGCTGCAATATCTGAACGCATAAGCTCACGAATTGCGAGGCCGGCGGCGTCGTCAGCTGCTGTATCAACTCTTAGGCCTGATGAAAGTTTACGGGTTGAGTCTGCAAGGTTACCATAATGAGAAGTCAAATTTCTAGCGGCATTCATTGCCATCATATTGTGATTAATTACGAGTGACATAGTAATTCCTCCATGAATTATGTCGATTGATAAAATAATGTCGCTTCCATGCAACAGTTCCTCAGTTATTTTTATTATCGTCATGTTTTGGAGAAACATTAGGTTAAAAATTATTTTTTTTAAAAAAAATTTTTTCACTTAAAATATCACATAATTACAATATACTAATTGCTATTTTTTTTAACTTAAAAGCTCTGAGTAATAAATTTTGTAGAGCTTTTAGGTTAATTATAATCCTAAAACCTGATATAAAGGATATAAAATTGGAAGCAAAATAAGGGCAGGCAGAAAGTTTGTGAGTTTGATGTGAAGTAGATTTAATAAGTTAAATGATATACCAATAATTAAAACACCGCCAAGAGAACTTAGCTCCACAAGTAGTTCTTGACTAATTAAACCTTGTAATTGATTTGCAAAAACCACTAAGATGCCTTGGTAAATAAAAATACTAATGGCAGATAGTCCAACCCCAATACCATAGACAGAGGAAAGGGCAATGGAGGCAAACGTGTCCATGATTGTTTTTGTCAAAACAATAGTCAAATCCTGATTTACTCCTTCTTCAATAGAGCCAAGAATAGCCATAGCTCCTATGCAAAAAAGCACAGAAGCATTCACAAATCCATCAGTAAATTTTGGATTATTAGAACCTATTTTATTTTTCAACACCGTACCAAGGCTAAGCAATCTGTCTTCTAAGGAGCACAATTCACCTATAATACCGCCAAGCAAAACACTTAAAATTATTAACAATATATCGTTAGACAAAATAGCCATTTTCACACCAATAACTATGGTGCATAAACCAAGCCCCTGAAAAACAATTTCTCTAACTTTTTCAGGTAAAATCTTACCAATACTTATACCAACAAGAGAAGCAAAAAATACACAAACAGCATTAATAAATGGTCCCCAAGGAAAAATCACAATATAAAATCCTTTTTAGAAAGTTTATTACTAAATAAAAAACCCTCTAAAATGATAGAGGGTTTTAAAAAACTTATCATATCATTTTTTATAAATCAGGAGCTTCACCTGCAAAATCATTTATATTAACACTGTTATATAACTCTCTATTAATATTCAAAGTAGGAACAAGTGTACCAACCAAAGCTAAAATACGATAAGCCCCAACAGTAATATTACCCTTAGCAGTTAACTCCTCTGTAGAAGAACTAAAATACTCGCTCTCAACATCAAGAATATCGGAAAGACTTCTTGTACCAAGGGTAAATTGCTCCAAATAAGCTATTCTTGTTTCACGATTGTAAACTTTTGCCTGAGCATAATAATCTTGCTGGTCAATTGCAGAAAAATACTGTGAATAAGTGTCATCAAGCTCATTTTTGAGTTCATCAAGATAATTTAAAACCACTTGGCGACTTTCAATAAGGCTTGAGTTTGCTGCTTTTAGTGCATTTACATCAGCAAAGCTATTGAATAAATTCCAGTTCATGTTAAGCCTTACATCAAAGGATTTTTCGTAATCACCTATATTTGTGCCTGAGGTGTCGCGATCTTCATAGGCAATACCTGTTTCCAAATCCACTTGCGGATGAAAGCCTGCCTTGGCAAGCTCTTTGTCGTACTTTGCAGCATCAAGATCATATAAGTATGAATTTATTTTAGGATTTACTGTTCTGGCATATTCATAAGCTTGTGTAGAATCAGAATATAAGTTTTCCGGCATTTCCACAGCCTCTAATGAATCCGGTGGAAATATACCGGTTAAGCGAAAATATTGAGCTTCCGCATCTTCCATCTGCTCTATGTTTTGCGAAAGGGTTGCTCTGGCTCTTAGCAAACGTCCTTGAGTTTGCGTTACATCAGAAGATGGTGCAGCTCCAAGGGCAACACGTTCCCTTTGCGAGGCTAAAATTTCTTCGTGTGCACTAACATTTTCTTTAGACAGTCTTACTATTTCTCTACGTCTGATTACGTCAATGTGCGCAATAACAGCGTCCAAGGTAAAAGTTGTTGCATTATCAAATACAACGGCTTTTAATGAATCAACAGTAGCCTGACCTGACCTAACTTGACTTGTGGTAGCATAACCGTCCCAAAGAGGTTGAGTAATCATTAAACTAAAACCACCGCCTGGGAAAAGACCTTCTCTATCATTTTCATCTGTTGGGTGACGGCGATCATAACCAAAATCGCCTGTCAAGTCTAAACGAGGACCCCAGCCGGCCTTAGCCCTTTGCACCTGATGCTTTGCTGCATCTAAATTTGCTCTAACAATCTTTAAGCCGTGATGATTTTTTAAAGTCATATTAATTGTATCTGTAAGGGAAACAGGCCCACTTTCAGTTACACCAAGTTCACTTGCAACTTCCTTAGGGGTTTCATACACAGGCAATTTGCCATGATTTGCAGTTGTTGTATATAGGAAGGGTTCATTACTTTGCTCAGCCTCAACCACAGTAGTTTTCTTAAAGAAAGAATCACTGGCACAAGCAGAAATCAAAAAGGCTGAAGAAAGAAAGGTAATTTTTTTTAACATATTCATAGGTAACTCCACATTTAAAACATATAGTTTAAAACTTGCTCACTTTAAAGAAACAAAATTAAAACGCATATATTAAAAGTATATACACTTAGAAAATTTAATGCAAGAAAATTATTTTTTATAACATACTAAATTAATAGTAAAATAAAAATAAATTTTCTCTAACTTACTGAAAATTTATTAAAAAAACTTAACTAGTGACATTTTTTTTATTATATTATAGTTTTTTTCAGCAATATAAATTGTCTGGGCTTTTTATTTATACAAATCAAGACCAGAAGCATTATAACTTTTTTTGCTTGAAACTACACACTTTATTAATTTACTGCCAACAAGGATAAGGAATATTTTGAGACAAGCAGAGTTTGACCTAGAAAATTATAACTACGAGTTACCTGAAGAATTAATTGCCCAAAGTCCCTGTGATAAAAGAGAATACTCTAAATTATTGGTTTACAATAGGCAAGATGATGCAATTATTCATGCTACATTTTTGGATATTGCAAAATTTTTGCCTAAAGATGCTTTAATTATAGCCAATAATTCAAAAGTAATTCCAGCCAGAATTTTTGGCAAAAGAGAAAATGGCAAAGAAGTTGAAATGCTTTTAATGAGTCCCATTTCTTTAGTTGAAAATGAGGCTGCAAATATAACTTCAACAAAACCTTACAACAAAACCAATAAAGCCAATGTACTGATCAAGGCTTCAAAAAAAATAAAAATTGCTGAAGAAATTTTGTTTCCTAATTTTATGGTAAAAATACTTGAAAAACATTCTTTTGGGCAACATTTAGTGCAAATTTCATGGCAAGGCAGTTTAACAAAAATTTTTGAACAACATGGAACAATTCCCCTTCCGCCATATATAAAAAGACCTGAGGGGATTTTAGAACACGATGCTTTACGCTATCAAACAGTTTATGCAAAAACCACCGGTTCTGTTGCCGCTCCAACAGCCGGACTGCACTTTAGCAAACAAACTCAAGAGCACCTCATACAAAATGGTTTTGAATGGCAAGAACTTACTCTTCATGTGGGTTATGGAACCTTTAGCCCCGTGCGCTCCTCTGACATCAGAACGCATATAATGCACTCTGAATACGTTGAAATCAAAGAAGAAACAGCAAGAGCTATTAATAAAGCCAAAAAAGAAAATCGTCCCATAATTGCCATTGGAACCACAAGTGTTAGAAGCCTTGAGGGCATGGCTTTGCAGTATGAGCATAAACTAAAAGACAAAGATCATATTTTACCCAATGAGGGTTGCTTTGGCTTTACTGATATTTTTATCTATCCTGGTAAAGAATTTAAAGTTATTTCAGGCTTAGTCAGTAATTTTCACCTGCCAAAATCTTCTTTACTTATGCTAATAAGTGCTTTTGCAGGACGTGAAAATATTATTAAAATTTATCAAAGTGCCATCAAGGAAAACTATAGATTTTTTTCCTATGGCGATGCCACCTTAATAATATAATGTCTTGGCAAATAAATTATATTGAGAAAACTAATGAATAATATGTTCAAAAAACAACTTTTATACTTAACAATAATGTGCTTAATACATTGCTTTTTTGTTTCACTTTCATTTGCTAAGGAAGAAAGCAGTAGCAATGGAGGAGAATTAAACTCAACTTCTTATGATTTTTTATCAAAGCAAGTACAAAATTTTATCGCACTTCGTACAAAATATCCTCAGCTTTATAAAACATTAGAAGCACAATTGCCAAACAATGCCACATTAATAGAGGTTTTTGTACCAAGTTTTTATAAAAGACATTTAAAGCAAGAACAATTCCACGATATAACTCATTTTATTTATTTGTATACCATGCCATTTTTTTTATCAGATGATGAAAATACCTCCAAAAAACAATTTGATGAAATCTTAGGTAATTATGAAAAAATGCTTGAGGATTTTGTTTTATTTGGAATGGAAAACACAAATGATGACCAAGTATTTAAAGAAAAAATAAAACAGCATACCAGCATGGGAAAGTCCATTTATTTTCAAACTCAAGAGGAAAAAAACACTCAGCACTATACCATGTTACACAATGTGCAAGCTAACGAAGAGCAAGCCATGCAAGCATTTTTATCCACTCATATTTTTATTCAAGACAGCCAAATATATTTTTTAACTGCTTCCATTATTTCAAATGATGAAGCCTATTTCAAAGAACTTAGTTGGGTAAAAAACAACCTAAAAAGTATAAAACCTAATGCAACTAAAGGTGCAAAATAAAAATATTTTTACCAATACAATATACTTGCTTTTAACTTGACGCAAAAGAGAAACTCAGATAACTTCTTCATGGCAAAAAGTAATAAGCTTTTAATTTTCAATAAAATGGAGAGGATTAGAATGGCTTTTAAAAAATATCAAATATTTATTTTTGATGAGAAATCCGGCTCAAGGCGCACTTTGCATTTGCGTAGCTGTGCTGTGATGTTATTTCTGATTTTCATTGGCACATTAATGGCCGGAAATGTTTATTTGGGAACACATTTTATTAAAACTAGGTTTCTCAAAGATGAATTGGCACAAAATCAACAAGAAATTGATAAAAAAGATGCCGATTTACTAGAACTTGTAGCCGAACTTGATTCACTCAGAGAAGATATTTACAGAATTAGACAGTTTGATAATAAATTACGCACTGCTTTTAGTGAAAATTTCCAAGTTTCTCCAGAAGCAAGTGTTGGTGGTGCAACCGAGTTTAACCTCGCCACAATCCCTCTGCACAGACAGGATTTAGCCAACAAAAAAATTCAAAGCTTTATTACTGAACTCAAAAAAGAAATTCAACTAGAAGAAATAACTCAACAAGATTTGTTGTTATATATGAAAGAAAAGGCTGATAAATTGGCCTCAACGCCCTCCATTTGGCCGGTTCAAGGTGGATTTGTTACCTCAAAATTTGGTATGAGAACATCTCCCTTTACCGGAGTTCGCCAACTACACAAGGGCATTGATATTGCTGCTAGCATAGGCACTCCTGTTGTTTCTCCTGCCAATGGAACTATTATTTTTGCAGGTAGAGATGGAGCTTATGGCCTTAGCCTAGAAGTAGATCACGGAGGCGGTATTGTTACTCGCTATGCTCACTTGAACAAATTGCACACTAAAATAGGCCAAAAAGTATCAAGAAATGAACGTATTGCAGATGTGGGCAATACCGGAAGGTCTACAGGACCTCACTTGCATTATGAAGTTGTTGTCAATGGTGTTCCCACTAATCCTTATGCTTATATTTTTCAAGATTGATTTGAGGCGCAGTAGACCGTGATTAATATTCTTGACTTTGCTTTATTTAGATTAATAAATGATTATGCCAGACTGCATTTTCTTGATTTAATAATGCCAATTTTTGCCAGTGAATTGTTTCTAATTGGCTTTGTTATATTTATACTATTTGTCTTTGCCATTATTTGTCGCAAAATTTATGGAAACTTTTTTTGGCGGTTAATGGCGCTATCTCTTTTATTTGTTGCAACTATTTTGGTCACACATTTTAGCTCACATTTCTGGAAGGATAATTTTGAGCGTTTACGTCCAATTTTCTCCCTGCCTCAAATTGTTTATTTTGACTCGGAACAAAACTCATGGATGAAAACCGGAGAGTTAGTCACAAATATTGAAACTTTGTTCAATACTCCGGCAACAAGTGATGCTCAAAAAGAACAAAGCAATGAGGTGGAACAAGCCGAAGCCCAAATTGTTGAACATCTTGCCATGGCAAACAAGATCTTGAAATATGAGCAAAAAGACTATAACATAGATAAACTTGCAGAAATTCAAAAACATAGTGGCTTTTCCATGCCTTCAAGTGTTGCAGCTTGCTCTATGGCCATAACATTAATTATATCCTTATTACTTCCTCGTTCTAACCCATGGATTTACATTATTCCTATAATCATTGGTTGGGCTAGAATTTATACAGGCTACAGTTTTCCTTTGGATATAGTTGTGGGCTGGATTTGGGGCATTCTTTGTGTTGCCATAACTTGGCTAATTTGTGATTTTATTTTGAGAAAATTTTCAAAGACTAGAAAATTATAAAGCCTAGATTTATGCTAAGTTGCTTTATAAAAACTTTTTACACACTTTAAAATTGTATAATTGACGCGAAGAACAAAATAACTTACTGTAACAAAAAAATTCTAAAAATGTCATAAGAAATCTGCAAGGAATAAGCACATAGTGTGCAGTTTTCTTGCAGATTTTGAATTTTTAAAAAAATTTTTACATCGGCTAATCAAAGCTAAAACCACAGCACAGTTCATTTATGGCGTTTACAGTGACTCCCTTTGCAAACCCCGTGGATTTTTTCAAACTTTGTTTGAAAAAATAGTTTTAAGTTAGCAAAAAAGCTTCAATAAAAAGTTTTGGAAAAGGGGGTTCGGGGGAAATAACCTTTTTCCCCCGAAAGAATATAAATTAGATTGACGTGGGCAGCGTGCCTTTATGAAAAGTCAAAAATTGACTTTTTCAGCATGAACTATATAATAGGTTTTGAGTGAGTTTTATTATAGGGGGAAACAAAATGAATTCAATATTTATCCGAAGAAGCGTCAGAAATTTTTTGACTAATGATGTGGAAGATGTAAAATTAGATAAAATATTGAGGGCGGCCATGCAAGCTCCGTCTGCAGGCAATGGACAACCTTGGGAATTTATTGTGGTAAAAGGCCAAAAAAACTTAAATACTTTAGCGCAGTTTAGTCCCTATGCCACAAGCTTGAAAAAGGCTAACTTAGGTATTGTGGTGCTTGGCAATAAAACAAAAACCCCTTTCCCTGAATATTGGCAACAAGATTTAGGTGCTGCGACGCAAAATATTCTTTTAGAAGCCACAGAGCTTGGACTTGGCAGCGTATGGTATGGAGTTGCCCCTGAACGCGATAGAATGGTTTACATTTCTAAATTATACAAATTAGACGAACATCTTCTACCCTTTTGCGTAATTGCCATTGGATACCCTGAAAAAGAAAATGCCAATCACTTTGTAGATAGATTTGATTTTAACCGCGTTCGCTATGTGGGAAATTTTAATTAAAAACCTTTAAGGATTTAACATGGAATATACAACAGAAAAACTAAATGTAAAACCATACTTTGATATGGAAGCAATTATGGCCTTATTGCAAGAAAGCAGACTTGGCGGACAAGTTTTAGAAGATTTGGTTGCGAACTTTGAAAAATGGTCTGAGCAATTATCTTGTTTAAAACTTAGCACAGCAAGTGGAGAATATTTAGCCATCTGGCTTTCTGAAAGTGTAGAGAATGAAGTGGATAGTGCTTGGGATAAGGATCCTGAAAAAGCCTTTAGAATGAATTGCGTTGGACAAAGCATAATTATGAATAGTCTATTTCAAATTATGCCCGAAGTTGAATTTGCAGGCTGTGCGCCTTGCCCAGCACCAAACACAGCTTTAGAACAAGCCTTGGCGGCCGAAAATATTCCTTACAAGGAAAATGAACCAACCTTAGTTCGTCGTTTTAGTGTTCTAACCTCCCTACCTTTTAGGGGAGCTTGCGATATTTGCTTTTTGAGAGAAGCCTGTCCTAAGGCTGCAAATCAAGGAGATTCATTCCATAGTGTTGAATTGCCGGGTTTTCAATAAAACTTTGTAGAACATTTATAAGCAAGTATGAATTTATTTTCTGGATTACAGTGTTTTTTTGTTTACAAAAAACCTTTTCACCCTCCAAAGCATAAGTAAGAAGGATAAAAAAAATGTTATTAAATCCTCGTTTATTAACTCCGGGGCCAACTCCCATTCCCGATCGAGTTCGCCTCGCCATGGCTGCTCCGGTAATTCACCACCGTAAGCCTGAGTTTAAAAATATTATGGCTCAAACCCGAATTTATTTAAAAAAGCTCTTTGGAACAGAACAAGAGGTTTTGCCTTTGGCTGCCTCGGGAAGCGGGGCTATGACAGCCGCTGTAAGCAATCTTTTTAGCAAAGGGGAAAAGGTTCTTGTGGCTGAAGCAGGCAAGTTTGGTGAGCGTTGGACTGCCATAGCTAAAAACCAAGGCCTTGAAGTTATAGAAATTAAAAAGCCTTGGGGCCAAGCTTTTGAAGCCGAAGACATAGAAGAAGCGCTAAAAAAAGATAAAGACATAAAAGGATTATTAATTCAAATCTGTGAAACATCAACAGGAGTTAGCCACCCCATTTATGAAATTGCTAAAATCACTAAAAAATATGATGTGCTACTTGTGGCTGATGGTATTTCTTCAGTGGGAATTTCGCCTGCTCCCATGGACGAATTTGGAATTGATGCCCTACTCACCGGTTCGCAAAAAGGGTTAATGGTTCCCACCGGACTTTCTTTATTGGCTTTTTCTCAAAAAGCTTGGAAAAAGGCTCAAGATGTTGAGCCAACCTGCTTTTATTTTAATATGAAGGCAGAAAGAGATAATGTGTTAAAAAATCAAACTTGCTTTAGCTCTCCAACTTCATTAATAATTGGCTTGCAAGAAGCCATGCAAATGATTTTTGAAGATGAAGACGGGCTTGAGGGTTTATATCAAAAGCAATGGGCTCTTTGTCAAATGACAAGGGCAGGTGCAAAGGCCATGGGGCTTGAGTTATTTGCTAAAAAACACTATGCTTGGGGAGTAAGCTCCATTACTATGCCAAAGGGCATAAAATCAAGTGAACTTGTGGCCGAAGCAACCAAGAAAACAGGAGTAATCATGGCCACCGGACAAGCCCCTATGAAGGACGAAGTTTTGCGTTTTGGGCACATGGGTCATGTTGATTTTGCTGATGTATTAGCAGGTTTAGCTGCCATTGATATAAGTTTGCCTGAAAAACCGGACAACTTCCAAGATAACTATTTAAACCAAGCAATTATAGCATGGAAAGAGGCAAAACCATATCCTAAAAATGCCATTGTTTAAGTTTGTTAAAAAAATAATTGTGCAGAGGTTTTAATTTTGTTTAACCATTGTTTTATTTAATGAGGTGTGCAATGCAATATAGAAAGCTTGGTAGAACTAACTTAGATGTAAGTGTTATTGGGCTTGGTGGAGAATGGCTCAATGGCAAGTCACGGGCCAGTGTTGATGCTATTATTGATACAGCAAAGCTAAATGGAATAAATTACATTGATATATTTATGCCTCAAGCAAGCACAAGAGATAACCTTGGTTATGCTTTGGCTGGTAGGAGAGATGATTTTATACTCCAAGGGCATTTTTGTACTACCATACATAATGGTCAATATGAAAGAACTCGCCATTTACCAACAGTAAAGCAATCCTTTGATGACTTGTTAAAACGCTTAAAAACTGATTATATTGATGTGGGTATGATCCATTATGTTGACACAAAAGAGGATTTTGAAAACGTATTTAATGGTGAAATCATTAAATATGTAACAGATTGTCAAAAACAAGGAATTATAAAAAGCATTGGTCTTAGTACTCACAATCCCATCACAGCTTTAATGGCCATTGAAACAGACTTGATTGACGTTTTGATGTTTAGCATAAATCCGGCCTATGACATGGAAGATCCCACCCATTTGATAGATGATATAATGGATTACAAAAGTCTTGAAAACGAACAGTGGGCTATGGACGATGTGAGAAAGAAACTTTACACAAGTTGTGAAGCTTTGAACATTGGCATAGTGGCAATGAAACCTCTTGGCGCCGGAACTTTATTAAATCCATCAAGCTCACCTTTTGGAGTTGAAATGACAGTTGCCCAATGTTGCCACTATGCTCTAACAAGGCCGGGTGTAAAATCTGCCTTTGTGGGCTGTTCTACTTCAGAACAGGTGCAAATAGCAGCTGATTACACCAAGTTAAAGGAAGAAGATAAAGATTTTTCTCACATTTTATCCATTGGCGGAAAAATTGAGATGACAGGTAAATGTATGTATTGCAATCATTGTTTGCCTTGCCCTATGGGTATTGATGTGGCAACTGTTACAAAATTTTTAAATATTGCCGAGCAGCAGGCTAAAGTTCCGGCCACAATTAGAGCCCATTATCACACTATGGAAGTTAATGCCAGCGCCTGTATAATGTGTGGAAAATGTGAAAAATCCTGTCCTTTTCAAGTAAAAGTTAGGGAAAACATGAAGCAGGCGCAAGAGTTGTTTAGTTAACCGTTTTCTTAGAAGAGGTTTTATATGAATATTTTAATTCTTGGTGGCACAGGCTTTATTGGTTCAGCCATAGCAAAATATCTACTTGCAGAAAATTATCAAGTTGCTGTAAGCACAAGGCAAAACAGATTACACGGTAAATCTATTAATAGTGTAAAACATTTTTTTTGGGACGGCGATGATTGCCTTGATTTAGAAGAAGTTGCAAGTAATTATAATGTAATTATAAATTTAATTGGTGAAAATTTATCTGACGGTAGATGGACAAATGATCGCAAAGAAAGCATAATCACTTCCAGAATTAAGGCTACAACAGCTCTTTCTAAGGTTCTGCCCAAGCTTAAAAATATTCAAGTTTTACTTCAAGCATCAGCTGTTGGTTACTATGGTTATTGGGAAGAGGAAAGCAAAGCTCCCATAGTCAATGAAGATAGCCCCCTTGGTTCAGATTTTTTAGCTCAAACCTGCAATAAGTGGGAGAATTCCATTGAGCTAACCAATATGCCCCAAGAATTTCGCCATTGCACTATGCGATTTGCCCCTGTGCTTGGCAATGGGGGAATGATAAAGCAACTTTTGCCACCTTTTAAGATGTTAGCCGGAGGTATTCCTGGGCATGGCAGACAACCAATTTCTTGGATACATATTAATGATTTAGCTAAGGCCATGTCTTTTTTAATTAAGAATGAAAATGCTAAGGGTGTGTTTAATTTCTCTGCACCAAATCCCTGCACCATGCAAGAGTTTATCATCAGTATGGCGAATATAATCAATAAACCTTATGCTTTTCCCCTACCAAGCTCTTTACTACGCCTACTTTATGGAGAAATGGCCAGGAGTATAATTTTGGGCGGACAAAGAGCTTATCCTAAGCATTTACATGATTTAGGCTTTGAATTTGACTTCCCAAATATCAAACCTGCCTTACAAGATATTTTTGAAAATTATGTGGAAATTTGATGGCTAGATTTTAAAAATTTTTAGATTTTACTCAATTATAAAAGTATGATAACTAATTATTTAGAAATATACTAAAATATTTCTGGAAAAAATTTAAATTTTATTAATTAATACTATTCATTTCTTTTTTTTTATGTTATTTTGTTACGGTATATTGGTTGAATTAGAATTGTATTTGGCAAAGGTAAACAGTCTAAGTAAATTAGTGATTAACAATCAGAAAATAAATAAACTTTATCAAAGTGTTGTAATTAGTTATGGCTCAATTTAAGAAAAAAATACTGATTGTAGACGATCAAGTGATTAATCGTATGTTGCTCAGAAAAATTTTGAGCGACAGATATGAAGTATTGGAAGCCGAAGGCGGCGAAAAAGCACTTGAAATCGTAAGAGAAAATAAAGATGTTTTACAAATTATTTTGCTAGACCTTGTTATGCCCGGTATGGACGGCTACACATTTTTAGAAATTGTTAAAGAAGATTCCGAACTTAACAATATTCCCGTTATTGTAACAACACAATCTGAGGGAGTTGAGGCTGAAATTAAAGCTTTAGAACTTGGAGCCTCCGATTATATTACAAAACCTTATAACAATATAGTTATTTTGCAGCGTGTCACCAACCTAATCGCTTTTAGGGAAAACGCTATTTTAAGAAATACAGCGGAAAGAGATCCGCTAACCTCTCTTTATAACAAACATACATTTTACGCTAAAGTAAATGAAATAATTGTTACAAACCCAAACAATGAGTATGCAATTTTGTATATGGACATTGAAAGGTTTAAGATGATTAATGACTTTTTTGGAGAGAAAGAAGGCGACAATCTTTTAGTTTATATAGGTAAAATACTTGAAAGCTATTCTGATGCCCGCGAAGTTATTTGCTGTAGATTTAGTGCAGATATTTTTGTTATTTGTATGCCTCACGTACCTGAAAAAATACATAATTTTGTCAAAGAATTGTTAGAACATATTAGAAAGTATCCACTTAATTTTCGCATTAGTGTAAACTTTGGTGTTTATGTCATTGAAGATATTGACTTACCTGTCCATGTAATGTGTGATAGAGCAAGCCTTGCCCTTGAGAATGTAATTGGCAAATATGATAGTTATTTTGCTTACTATGACAATAGCCACTTTGCCAAACTAAAGGAAGAGCAAGATATAACCAATGACATGACAGAAGCTCTAAAAGATGAGCAATTTCATGTTTATTTGCAACCAAAGTTTGATATGTCAGATTTTTCCATAGTGGGGGCTGAGGCCTTGGTGCGCTGGATTCACCCCACCAAGGGCTTTATCGGTCCGGACAAATTTATTCCCATATTTGAACGCAATGGTTTTATAACTGAGCTTGATATGTATATTTGGGAAACAACTTGCAAATATATCAGAAAATGGATAGATGCAGGCTGGCCTGTTATTCCCGTTTCCGTTAATGTTTCACGAGTGGATATTTATCGCCCTGATATTTGCGATATTTTTACAAACTTAATGGAAAAATATGGTTTGCCTCATCATTACCTTGAGCTTGAAATTACAGAAACTGCCTATACTCAAAATGCAGACCAGCTAATCAGCACCGTTTCAGAGCTAAAATCACGAGGATTTTCTTTATCCATGGACGATTTTGGTTCAGGATATTCATCATTGAATATGCTAAATGAAGTGCCTGTAGATGTTCTTAAAATTGATATGAAATTGCTTAAAAACTTGGACTTAATGAACAAGAGTAATAATATTATCAACTTTGTTGTCAGCATGGCCAAATGGCTTAACTTGCCAGTTATTTCTGAAGGCGTTGAAACCATGGAGCAAGTCAGCTTTTTGCGTAGCATTGGCTGTAATACAGGACAAGGTTATTTCTTTTCAAGACCATTACCCATTGAGCAATTTGAAGAACTTTTATTAAACAATAAGAAAGAAGAAATTAGTCAAGAAGATTACTCAACCTTTGTAAGTGTTGAAGATATTTGGGATCCTAATTCTGAATTTAATGCTTTTTTTGACTCCTTTATTGGCTCTTTTGTGCTTTTTGAATATTGCCAAGATAGTTTACGCTTTCTGCGTGCTAATGAACAATTTTATCAAAAGGTTATGCCAAACAGCAAGGATTATGGTATTGAATTGACAAACTATATTTCTTTAATTCATGAAGCTGATCGTGATTTTGTCATGGCTGATGTTAGGTCTGCTTGCGCATCAAAGCAAGAAGTTTGCTTTGAATACAGAATTATCTTGCCATTTTCCATGGGGGAACGCTGGCAGAAAATGAACCTCAAAGTATTGTACAGCTCTAAAAATGAGAATTTAATTTTAGCCTCGGTTGAAGACATTACTATTACAAAAAACATAGAGTATCAGTGTGTACAATCTATAGAAAAATTAAATGAAATTTTGGTTGATTCTTCAAGATGTCTTTTCGAGGTAGATTTTACAAACCATACTCTCATTCCGGACGAATTGGCCAAACATAAGTATGATTTGCCTGAAATAATAGAAAATCCTTTAGAGTTTTTTAGTAGCGGAGATTTTGTTGATCAGGCAGATGCACAGGGCGTTATGAACTTTTTCCATGCTTTATTCCATGCCTTACCTGATCACGAACTTACTTTAAGTTGCAAAAACAGAGATCAAAGTGTGTCCTTGGTAAAATT
>CAYJHF010000001.1:54557-60817 GCA_964369905.1 uncultured Mailhella sp.
GCTTAGTTTTTCACATACAGGATATTGTGTTTTACAAGAAATCCTCGAAAGGGATAAATAAAGTAAAATTTTTTTGAAAAGCTCATTGAGCTACTAAGTTTAAAAAATTTATATTGTAAGTGGAATTTTAATTGCTTATAAATTATCGAACGTAGAGGTAAACCATGCTAGATGACTTACAAAACTGGGGCTGTGACGTTGAAGATGCCTTAGAGCGCTTCGTGGGCGATAAAGATTTATATGTCATGTGTATGAATCTTTTTGTTGATGACGGCTCTTTTGAAGCTTTAGGAAATGCTATTAATTCAGGTGATGATAAGGCAGCCTTTGAAGCAGCTCACACATTAAAAGGAGTGGCCGGAAATGTTAGTGCTACCCCTTTATTTACACAAATAGATTATGTAACTGAAAAACTACGCAAGGGTGAGATGAACGGTGTACAAGAAGAGTATGCTCAAATTTTAAACTTGAGGGATAGTTTAAAAGCTATTTTAAACGGATAAGCGGCCAAAATTTGCACCTGATTGCTAATCATTGGAAGAAAATATATGCAAAGGCTAAGTGATGGCTAGTTTCATACCTAAGGACATAATTGAGCAAATAAAAGAAAAAGATAATATTGTAATTTGCTCCCACACCCAACCGGACGGCGATGCAATCGGCTCTTGTATTGGGCTTGCTTATGCTTTACTTTCCTTAAAAAAACAGTGTGCCATTTATAATGTAAGCTCTTTTCCACGTTGGCTTGAATTTTTAAATTGCCCGGTTAAATATATAAATAGTTTTACAGAACTTTCTTTTGAACCTGAATTAATCATCTGCCTTGATTGTGCAACAACAGCTCGCCTTGGAGAGGAAGTTCCAAGCAAACTAAGTACAGTATTAAGTATAAATATTGATCATCACTTGGACAATCCACAATACGGAACTTACAATTGGACAGACCACAATATGGCAGCCACAGGAATTATGGTGGCTGAGCTTATTGAGAGCTTAGGTATTTCATTTGAAGAAAATATGGCTACAGCAATCTATGTGGCCCTTTGCACCGACACAGGAAACTTTACCTTTGATAATACAGACTTATTAGCCTTTGAATGGTTATGTAAGCTAGCAAAAACACCAATTACTATACCAAGAATACAACAACAGTTGAGCGATAATATAAGTTTGAGCAAGCTTAAATTTTGGGCAAAACTTTATCAAGATATTATAATTGTTCAAGATGGAAAACTTGCTTATGTTAAAATACCTCTAGAGTATTTTTCAAAATTTAATGTTAGTACTGAAGATTTAGAAGGTTTTGTGGAAACCATAAGGCAAATTAAAGATGTAAGAGTTGCCATGCTAATTCGTGAAGAAACAAAAGATAAAATCAAAATTAGTATGCGCTCCAGAAATAATGATGATGTAAGGGCTATTTTATCCCCACTTGGTGGAGGTGGGCATAAGAATGCTGCCGGCGCAAACCTTGAAATGTCTATGGACGATGCCATAGCAAAACTTTTACCAGCTATTAGTAATATGTGGTAAAACCAAAATACTTGGAGTGTATATGTTTAAAGGAGTTATGTCAGCCTTAGTGCTACCTTTCAAAAATGGTGAAATTGATGAGGAAGCCTATAGATCATTTATTGAATGGCAAATTGAACAAGGCATTAATGGTCTTGTTCCTTGCGGAACAACAGGTGAATCAGCAACTTTAAGTCATCTTGAACATGAAAGAGCCATTGAAATATGTATTGATCAAGCTAAAAAAAGAGTTCCTGTTATTGCAGGCTGTGGTTCAAACAATACTGCTGAAGCCATTAGACTAACCAAACACGCCAAAAAAGTAGGCGCAGATGGTGCTCTTTTAATCAGCCCCTATTATAATAAACCAACTCAAGAAGGTATTTTTAGGCATTACCAAAAAATTAACCAAGAAGTTTCTATGCCTATGATAGTTTATAATGTACCCGGGCGAACCGGCTCAAACATAAATGCTTCTACTATGGCCAAAATGTATAAAGAGCTACCTGATGTTGTTGGAATTAAAGAAGCCACTTCTAATCTAGTGCAAGTTTCAAACCTTAGGGAATTTACTGACGACAAATTTGCACTTTTAATTGGTGATGATAATACATTCTTAGCCTCCCTTGCCGTCGGAGCTGTTGGAACTATTTCTGTTACTTCAAATATAGCTCCTAAATCTGTGGTTGAGCTTTGTAAAGCATGGTTTGAAAATGATTTGGCAACAGCGCAAAAACTCCACTTTTTCCTAGAACCTCTCTCCCGAGCCTTATTTATGGAAACTAATCCAATTCCGGCTAAAACGGCTCTACATCTAATGGGCAAAATGCCTCTTGAGTTTAGACTTCCCATGTGTGAAATGAGCTCAGAAAATGAAGCTAAACTGAAAGCAGTATTGCAAGAATTAAAATTTATTTAGAGCATCGACAGAATTATTTTTATTGGAAATGCTCTAAATGAAAATTGCACACACAGGCTTTCTTTTTGGGCAGGGACTACAAAAATCAAAGGCTGAAGTAATTCAACTTAAAATCAATAAGAACTATTCCTTGTTTGAAAACCTTATGCTTTTTGAAAAAGAATATGGACAACCTGATTTAGTTCTTATTGAATTTCTCGGCCTTTTTCCCTGTAAAATAGAAAATCTTCACTTAATTTTGAATTATCCTGTTCCTATAGCCATTTATGTTGGTGACTTACCAATTAATCGCTACTATTTAAAATATATATTACAATTTTTTGATTATGTTTTTGTTGATCAAAAAAATGAAGAAAAAGAGCTACAAAAATATGGTATAGATGCAGTTTGGTTACCTCTTTGTGTTGAGTTGAATGATTTTAGAGAAAACAAAGAGAAAACCCAAGGCATAAGTTTTGTTGGACGTTTTAACAAGGAAAGAATTAAACGAACACATTTACTTAATGCCTTAAACAAACATTTTCCAGAGCCTAAAGATTTTCACATATTCAAAAATGTTAGCAAAGACGAAATGCTAGATATTTTTGCCACTTCTCAGGCTACAATTAATGAAAACTTATTTGACGGACTTACTTTGAGGATTTTTCAAGCCTTAGCAGCCGGAACACTCCTTTTAACTGAAGCCGGACTTGATGGACTTGATATATATTTTAAAGATAAAAAACATTTGCTTTGCTATACTCCAAATACCCTAATTCCACTTATGGAAGATATTTTAAAAGAACCGGAAAAGTATGCTCATATAGCTCGTGCAGGACAAGAAATGTGCAGAAAATTCCACACTTCTGAGGCCCGAGTACAGCAACTTTTTACATATATCTTTGCCAAAAATGAAATAACTTTTTTCCCTGAATTTAGTGGGACAAAATCAATTGCGAAAAACTCTTATTTTTATAAGAAAATGCAAAGTGAAAATTGTTTAGAACAAAATCATAAGGAGGAAATGCTCTATAACTGTGCCTTAGCCACATATTACTTTACTCAAGTAAACGGTGGAATGTATTTTGAAGTCATAAAAAACCTTGAAGAAATTGTAAACTACACAAAAAACCATTTTATGCGGGCAAAAACTTTGTTGGCCTTGGGTTATATTTCCGCCAATATTCCCAAAAACAATGAAGCTGAACAATATTTTTTAAATGCTCTTTTAAATTTAGAACTATTAGCCAAGGAAGAACTTTTAAATGAAATACATCACAAGTTAGAAGTTAAAATTAGCTGTCATTTATCTGTTTTTTACTTTTTACAACATAACTACCTAAAGTCCTTTTGGGCCAAAGAAAAGGCCATAAAAAGCTTTAAAAAATACTCCAATCAAGAAATAATAGAACTTTACCCCAAAATAAGCTCAAACCCTAAAGCAATTAATGAAAAAAATGAGTTACAAGCAAAAATAAATGTTTTTTTCTCAATTGCTCAACTATATGCCTTTGATAATAATTATTTTGAACTAGGTTATAATGTTAAAAGAAATTTACTGCCAAACAATGGGCACTCACTAGCTTTTTTGGCTTGGAAAAAAACTTATCATTCTACTATACTGGACTTCCTACTCTTACATTTAATAAAATTAGATTGTGCCGGACAAATTTTGCCCGACCTTTTATATGCCATGGAACAAAATAAAATAACTAGGGCACAAAAAGAAAAAATAGCAGAGATTGCCCATAATTATTATTTTACTATACCTAAAAAATATATGAAGTAAGGTATAAATTGTAAAGAAATCTAAACTTGACAATATGTTAATCTACAGTGTATTTATGCAGTAATATACAAAGAGCTCTGCACAATTATTTTTTTGCAAAGTTCTTTATAAAAATAAGTATTAGCAAAAAATGAGAATTTTTTATGCAGAACTAAAAGATGTATAAAGATTTCATACATGGTATTTTTTGGGAGATAAACATGGATTTAAGTATTTTAGCCTTAGTAATGAATGCCGGCTATGTGGTTAAAGCTGTTATGGGATTATTGCTGTTAATGTCTGTATACAGCTGGACGGTGATTTTTGCAAAATATTTTGGACTTCGCAGTGCACAACGCAAAGCCTTATTTGGACTTAGAGGTTTTGAACAATCAGCAAGCCTAAAAGATGCAGTGCTATTTCTTGGCAATGATCCAAAATCACCACTATTTTCTGTAGCTCAATATGGAGTTTCAGAATTTAATCGCACCAAGGAAGCCAATGTAAACACTGACATTGTAGTTGACAATGTGAGACGCTCACTACATCAAGGTGTTAATAATGAAACCAATAGGTTAAATTCCAGTATTGGCATTTTGGCAACCTGTTCAAATGCAGCCCCTTTTATAGGACTTTTTGGCACAGTTTGGGGTATTATGTCCTCATTCCATTCAATCTCTGTTATGAAATCAGCCTCACTTGCCACAGTTGCACCGGGTATTTCTGAAGCCTTGGTTGCCACAGCCCTAGGGCTTGGAGTTGCCATTCCTGCTTCCATGGCTTTTAATTTATTTTTGGGAAAAATTAGTAATATTGAAACCTTATTAATTGATTTTGCCGGAACATTTTTAAATAGCGTTCAAAGAGAATTAAACAGTAAAAATTAATTTACTAATTTATTTTTTAATTGCGAGAAAAACATGGCAAGTTCTTATAAAAATTCAAAATATGTTTCTGAAATAAATGTAACCCCTTTTGTGGACGTAATGTTGGTTCTTCTAATCATCTTTATGGTCACAGCTCCTATGCTTGATCAAGGCATAGAAATTGAACTACCCCAAACTACAGAAGTGGAAGTTTTGCCCTCTGATCAAGACCACTTAGTGCTGACAGTGCGCAAAGACGGCAAGATTTTTCTTGACAGTTATGAAGTTGCCTTAGAAGAATTAGAAGAAAGAATTAAGCTACTGGTTAGCCAACAATCCAGAGCTCTATTTTTGCAAGCGGACAATCAAGTGCCCTATGGCATTGTAGTTGATGTAATGGGCAGAGTAAAGGCAGGTGGAGTAGAACAACTTGGTATAGTTGCCACCCCAAGCCCCATTAATTTAAATGAAGAAAATAATACTAACTCCAATTAGTTTTCACTTTAAGAAGATTAATTCTCTAAAAAACATAAAGTTATGATGGGATTTATTTTATCAATTATATTGCATATTGCACTATTTGCCGGTGTGATATATTTCCCCGCACCAGAGAGCAAGATTATTGACACAACAACTTATACCATAAGTCTTGTGGTTGGTAATATGGGTGGCGAAAATCTACCATCTCCTGTGCTTGGCCAAAGGGCAAAGCCAGAGCCAAGCATTATCCCAACAGCTCAGCCCACAGCAATCCCAGCCGAGCAATTACAAGCTGAACCACTTAGTCCCTTAGAACAAGAAATCCCAAGCCTACCCAAACCTCAAGAAGTACCACTTCCACCTAAAGAAATTGCCCTTGCTCCAATTCCTAAGCCTGAACCATTTCCTGAGCCAGAGCCTGAGCCAGAACCTGAGCCTGAGCCAGCGCCAACATATGCATCTGTTGATGTTATGAAAGCTACAGATTTTGAAGCTGGAGAAACTGTTGACACATTAGGATTCTATGCTGATGGCGACGGTGGTGCAGCAACATATGAAATTTTAGCTACAGGAACTGAAAATGGTTCTACAGTTATAAGACTTGATAATGGGAATTTTGCGCATTTAGTAGTTCAACCTAGTATGAACGTTATGCAATTTGGAGCAATTAATATTCCTGATATGAGTAATTATCAAAGTTTAGAACTTGTTGATAGCCACGTTGCATTACAAACTG
>CAYJHF010000001.1:60827-64935 GCA_964369905.1 uncultured Mailhella sp.
CGACTGAACTTACATTCCCACAAAATGGATCATTCTTAATAAAAGATGATATTAATATAGGAAGAAATAACTTAACAATTTTAGGTAATGGGAGTTCTCTCTATGTAGACAATGATTTAAAACCACAAAGTAGCCAAAGCCGTATTATTACAATAAGAGAAGCTGATAATATTGCTATAGATGGCTTGACAATTGACAGCTCACTACAATCCATTGTTATATCTGGCGTAGTAATGCAATTAGGTATTATGTTAGCTGACAATATTACAATTACAAATTGTATTTTCCATGGTATTGGACCAAAATTAACTGAAGAATATGAAAATATTTATGAAACACCTGAATATTTGGCGCTAGCTAGTGATATGGAGTACAACAACATTGATTTATACTCTGGTTGGAGCAATGTTACAATCGATAACTGCGAATTTTATCTATCTCATGATGGTCCTATAGGTCTATCTGTAATGGTTAGAGATATTTGGGGTCAAGGTGGATCAGGACTAACTTTCACTAACAACTATATGGAAAAAATCTGTCATGATGAAGTTTTAGCGATTGGAATGAGTAGCGCAAAACTATCTGATATGTATTTTGGAAATAATACATTCGTTATGTATGACGGACAAAGAACATCAAGTCACCTTGCAGTTACTATAGGTTCTTCTAATGTGGCGCAAGATATTACTGGAGTAGTTTTTGAAAACAACAACTTCGAAGTAGAAGCTGTTTCTGAAGGCTTCAATATTAACAGAATGGCAAGTGACTTTGTATTCACTGGCAATACTGTTACATTGACAAAAGGAAAAGGATACCCTAACGAAACACCAAAATTAACTGCGATTGTAGTTGGTAACTCACAACCGATAACAATTGAAGGGAACACCTTTAATATTGACTCGGCATCTTCGGATAGTCCGATTTCAAATGTATTCGTAGGTGGAATGAGCTCTGTTAATAATACAATTAACATTCTAGGCGACTTGGCTGGAGCACCTTTTTACAGCATTACATCTGCAACAGGCAATACTATTGACACTACAGGCAATTTGGTTTTCCTAGCATATAATGTGCCGGAAGTTGCTGACAACAACGTAAGCGTTGGAAATTCTATTACTACAATTTTCCGTTTATATGGAACAACAATTTCTTCATCACATAATTACACAAATAATAAAATTGCTACACATCAAAATGCTGAACCAACAACAGTTGATCAAACAACCGTAGTAATGATGAACAATGTAACTGTGAATGATGTAGCTGATGTTAATTTAACAGATACAGATATAACTGCTAATAAATCAAATAAAGACACATTATTAATCTTTAGTGGAACAGTAAATGCTCCTATTATGACACAACCAGAGCAAATTGCTACTACTGACGGTACTGCTGATGAAACACTTACTAATCAACCAACAAGTGGATTTACATTTACAATACCAGTAGAAATAGCTCAACAATATACTGCTGCATGGGGACTTACTACATCTGATCATATTAAATGGGTTGGATTGTCCGACATTGATGGAAATAAAATACCATTCGGTGATGGCACAATTGATATCGAAACAATTTACACAATCGTGTTAATTGCTATGATATTAGTACTTGCAAGCGTTGTTATATTCCCAGTTGTGTTTGTGAGAAAAAGAAGAAAAGTAAAACTAGGTTTAAACGACGACGACCTTATAGGCGAATAATTAGATAAAAGTAAACCCCCACACTTATAAAAGTGTGGGGGTTCTTTATTGTGATAAATTTTCACTGAAGTTGATTTGGTATGGCGATACATAATGCATAAAATAGCTATAGCGATACAAAAAAATTCCTGTTAGAATTTCTAACAGGAATCAATCTCACATATTTGCGATTATGAGCATTGTGAACCATATGAAGTTAGTGAACAACCTTCACCAGTTAATGGGTTATCCCAAATAATACCGTCCATGCCTTCTTCTGCCCAGTCCATCATAGTAGCGCTAATTTCTAATGCTTCAATTGTAGGATTATTCCAAGTTTTTTTCATAATAAATACCTTACCTTTCAAATTTAAGAAATATAATAATATTTCAATTGTTAATTTAATGTGGTACTTAACATTTATTTCTAATGTTTTACCTCATGTACTTATTATATCAAATATTTTATAAAAGTCAATACATCTAACAAAATTGTTAGAATTTATAATGTAACTATTTTTTTAGTGAATTATAGTGAGGGCTATGTTTTGGCTGTTATTCGCGTCGATAAAATAATAAATGTAACCATTTTGTACATTAATCGCCATACTTCTCTAAAAACTGGGATAGAACATACACCTTTCCGATGTTTGCAAATTTATAACTAGTTATATCATTTGGTGTTTGTTTATACTGCTCAACGAGATCGCTTATCACATCAGGACTTACATATTCTTTTGTACTCTCATTTGAAATTGCTTCTTTCACTAATGGATATACATTATCCCAAAGAGGAGTTATTCTTTCAAACCAGTCAGAACTTTGCACTCCCTTTGGCATTATTTCAGAAGCACAAAATTCAGGAAGTAAATCAGCGCAGTAAATTCTTGCAAGAACTTTTGTATCACCTTTACCATTGACAAAACAATCAATCGGTAGTGAATTCGTAAACTCTATAAACCTAGGGTCGCGAGTAATATCTCGCATCATAAAGCCATTGTAAAGTGAAACAGAAGTTTCAAATTCAGCAGCATGTGACATAATAGTTGGCGCTACTATCATCTTTCTGCGATCATGGAAAGAAGTGCTTTTTAAACTAGGTGCCGCGCCGTTTGAGAATAGTCTTGAATCGTAAGGAGTTATACCAACTTCTTTTGCTTTTTTTGGATTAACTAAAGTTCCTTCAAGTAAATTTTCATTTGCAGGAGCTTTTTCACTAAAAGTTTTGATGATTTTTTTGAAATAATTTTTGCGACTAATATTAAACCTCTTGCAAAAATGATTCATTGATTTATATGCTTTAAAATATTTTTTCTGTCTTAGCATTTCGTAGGCATAAAATGCAAAATCTTTGCCATAGGATAAATTACCGTTTCCGATTTGTCCGGTAAACATTAATTTTCTGCCGTCCTGACCGGCTTTTTTGTACAGGGCGAAGATCCAATCAACATTAAAAATGCTTTTATACAATGTTTCGTATACATTTAATATTTCTCTTACGTTTGTGAACCCGTTGCACTCAGGGAATGAGTAAAAACCGGGTTTAATATTATCATGCATCGAACAAAATGCTAAAGTTGTCTTAGTTTCATTTTCTACATGCCTGTTTTTATTAAGCTTTTCTTCAAAGCTATCTATCGGAACCCAAGTATAGCCATGTAAATTTTTGTTTGCCTTCTTTAAATTTTTTGATGTAAAAGCGGCAGTTACACATGAGTCAAATCCACCTGAAAGCATTATGCCAGGATCGCCGACAACTCCATTTACTATTTGTCTTGAGCATTTATCAAATAATTCTCGGAAAGATTTTTTATATTCTTCATCAGTTTTTTCTTTTAAAGGAATAGTGCCATGTATATCCCAGTATTTCACAGGCTTAATCTCATCTTTAGTTATTACAAGATAATGCCCACATTCGATACGAGAAATATTTTTATATATAGTATCAACGGGATTTGTGAGTAACACCAGTGGATTTATCGCAAAATGCAAAGCGATAAATTCTTCATTTAATTCTGACTTGCCAACTGCATTAATAATAGAGTCTATTCGTGTAGAAAAATAAAGTTTATCGCCGACTTTTTGGTGATAAAGCATTCTTGTAGAAACATGATCTACCCCTAAAATTAAAGTGTTTTGTTTAGTGTCATATGCAGCATATGAATACGAACCATATACTCTTTTTGCCATGTCAGCGCCCCATTTTTTATAGGCGAGAAGCAAAAGTTTGCCATCAGGAATTTCGTTTTCGCCTTCGCATAGTATGGGGATTAATTCCTCGCGATTATCAATAATTCCTCCCATAGTAAAAAGGCAGGAAATTTCTTCGTCAAAAATCGGCATAACATCATCTTTTGACCAAGTTTTTATAAACTGTAGGCCACAGCCCATAATAGCGTTTGCCTTCTTTTCTTCGGTATATC
>CAYJHF010000002.1:0-11878 GCA_964369905.1 uncultured Mailhella sp.
GTTATCCCTTTGATGCTCAAAAAGTTCTTGATGATATTACGGAATATTCCTTGGCTTTGGCCAGAAAAGTAAATTATGACAGCGTGGGTACTTGGGAATGGATTGTGACTCGAGATGGCCACCCCTATTTAATGGAAGTAAATACCAGAATTCAGGTGGAAAATGGTGTTTCAGCAGCCATTTCAAGAATAAAAGGACAGGGCGGAGTTGATATAATTGCCGAGCAAATCAGATGTGGCCTTGGAGATCCCATAGGTTATACTCAAGACGACATAACATTTGATGGACTTGGCATAGAATATCGCATTATTGCAGAAGACACTGAACAAAACTTCACACCTTGGATTGGTGATATTGACAATTTTTCATGGGCAAGTGCACCTTGGTTGACAATGCACACCCACTTACCTGAAATTTCAAAAGAAAACCCTTATACTATTCCTACAGAATTTGATCCAAACCTAGCCCTTGGAATTATTTGGGGCACAGATTTAGAGAATGTGAAAGAGCGTGGTAAAGAGTTTTTAAATAAACTCTCCATCACAGGCTATAACAATCAAAGCCCAAGTTTAAAGTCTAATCTTCCTTTCCTTCTTAAAAATACCGATAGAATTCTACAGTTTTAATGGGGGAAAACATGGAAATTCAAAAAAATATACAGCAACTTAGCGAAAGACTTAATTATATTAGGGATATATTTTCAAATAAGCATCAAGATGATATAAACCTTTTGGCCACAAGATTAGAAGAATTTAAAGATGCCATAGATAAAAAACTTGAAATAAACCTAGATGAAGCCCTTAAAACCTTAGAAGAACTTTTTTTCTTTATGGAGGAAAAACTGGAAGCTAAGCTTACCCCCATGGATAAGGTAAGAATAGTTCGCCATCCTCAGCGTATTTGCCTAAGGGATATACTTGAAAATGTTTATGATAATTATACAGAAATCGGTGGACAAGACGAACACACCAATGATCCGGCTGTTCTGATTGCTAGAGCCATTATTACAAGACGCAGAGGCAAGAAATCTTACAATCAATCTGTAATGGTTATTGGCCATGAAAAAGGCCATGGTGAAGAATTTAGAAATGGTGGTTCAGCCAAACCTTGGGGTAATTCCAAGGCCTTGCACTATATGCAGGTTGCTGAAATTGAAGGCATTCCTGTACATTCCTATATTTTTACCCCTGGCGGTGATCCTGTGGAAGAATATCCGGGGGCTGCTCAGCAAATTGCTAAAAATATTTATAAAATGGCAGGGCTTACCGTTCCTGTGGTTGCTCTTTTTTCCGAGGGCGGTTCAGGCGGTGCAGAGGCTTTATCCTTGGCTGACAAGCGCCTTATGCTTTCGCACGGTTATTATTCGGTTATTTCCCCAGAGGGGGCAGCAGCCATTGAGGGCAGATTAAAGCATGGGGAGAGAGCAAGCGCTGAACTAATTGAATCTTGTGCAATTAATTTACATTTAACAGCTCAAGATAATTTAGAATTTGGTTATATTGATCAGATTATTCAAGAACCAACCTTAGGGGCTAGGCCTTATCATTACGATTTTTTCAGAACTGTACGCCAAGAAGTTATTAGAGCCACAGATGAAATTTTCTTAACCATGAGAGGGTTTTCTTTGTTTAGAATAAACCGCCTTAAAAGGTTAAAAAGTTCCACTGTCAACTTAGATGAAACTTATGTCCGCTGGCATTTACCAAAATCCTTGCGCAGTGATTTAATTGAAAAAAGGCAAAATAAATTTTTAAGAATGTCCAAAGGAAGCTTTATAAATCGCCAAAGTATGCTTGGAGCTCTTTCCGATGCTTGGACTGAACAGTGGAGAGAGGTTTACAACCGCTTAGTTTATGATTTTTTCCATAATTATCGTAAAAAATACACACATTTTAGCGAAGAAATGCACGCCGAATGGGAAAGTTTTAAGCATCGCCTAAAAAGACCATTTAAAAGTGCTTATCACAAAGTAAGAAGAATAGATCCGGCCACAACTGAGGGCCTAACTTCCCTTTCTGAATGGGATAGAACTCAAGAAAGGGGCGGAGTGTGGAACTGGGTTAGTCAAAAGGCTAAAGAAGACAGAGCAATAACTTGCCCCAACAGCAAGACCCATGGTTGTCTTGATTTATGGTCACCCGATCTTTATAATGAATTTGGCGGGGTTTGCACCACTTGTGGACACCATTTCAATATGGAATATCAATGGATTATGTATAATTGCTTTGATAAAGGCTCCCTTTACGAATTTAATACTGAATGGGAAGCCGGAAACCCTTTATCATTTCCGGAATTTGATGAAAAAATAAAGTCAGCCAAAGAAAAAACCAAGTTAAAGTCAGCCTGCATTACTTTTGAAGCAAGGCTTGACGATGTAAAAAGTGTTGTAGCTGTTTTGGTTGGCCCCTTTAGGGGTGGTTCAGTTGGAGCGGCCGAAGGTGAAAAGCTGATTTCTGCCATTGATAGAGCAAGACGCAAGCGCTATCCGCTAATTATTTATTCCCATGGCACAGCCGGCATTAGAATACAAGAAGGAACCCATGGTGTAATTCAAATGCCAAGGGTTACAGTGGCCATAAGACGCTATGTTAGAGCCGGCGGACTTTACTTAGTAATTTATGACACAAATTCCTATGGTGGGCCTGTGGCCAGCTTCCTTGGTTGTGCTCACTATCAATTTGGTATTCGTTCTTCAAATATTGGATTTGCAGGTCCAGGAGTTATTAAAAATACTACAGGTATTGATGTGGCCCCCGATCATCACAATTGTTATAAAGCCTTATCCCGTGGACATATTCAAGGGGTTTGGGATAGACGTGATATTAGAACAAACCTAAAACAAGCCCTTTTAACCATGGGCGGAAGAAATCTTTACTACAGATAGGAAATATATGCTCAATATAACTTCAATTTTAGATGAAATAAAAAACAGGCCCTATATGGACGTGAAAATACAAGCACCCCATACAGGATTTCTTGAATTTACCAATGTAAATGAAGGTGATAAAGTAAATGCTCCTCGTGGCCAATGGAAAGAAATACCAGGCACTAAAATAGCTATTATTACCAGAGAAAATAATCCCAAAGCTATTAACTCCACGCAAAATGGAGAATTGCAAAAGATTTTTAAACAATATAATCAGTCATTTGTGGAAGCAGGTACTGAAATTGCTGTTTTACGGCATTACCTTTCCAAACAAGAGGTAATCAGAATAATTTTGCAAAAAGCCCTTTTTCTGTTCAATGCTCCTGAAAGAGCTAAATATTATTTCTCACCTGAGGTTGATAAAAAACTGAAAATTTCCGGACATAAAAGCATTACTGTTAGCCCCGGCATGGAACTTTTTATTGTTTCGCGCATGAAAAGAGAAGTTGGGCTTACTTATGATGGACCTGAGGGCATTATTTACGAGCTTTATTTTGAACAAAATAAAAATGTAGATGCAGGACAGCCTCTAATTGGAGTTTGTCCTCCTGAACAGCTTTCCACCATAGAAGATGTAATTACAAGAGTTAATCACGAGTGGCAAGATCAAAGCTAGCAAAGGAAAATTATGTCACGCTTTGTCTGTAAATATGACGAACATAATAATTGTATTGATGTTGAAATATTGCGTGAAAATGCCCTGCCCTTACAAATGCTTGGTAAGGGCGGAGCTTTGCGTGAACTAAGTATTTTGCCAAAGTCCCTAGCAGAAGATGATATAACTGAACACTTATTTGTTTTCTTAGGTTTTGGGTTGGGTTTTGCTTATGCTGAATTTGTAAAACAATACCCAAAAGCCATTGTGGCAGTTGTTGATAAAGAAAAAGATATTTTTGATGCGCTAAATCATCAAATTCCAAATGATGTTTTAGTCTTACATGATGATATAGAAAATGCCCTTATAAAGCTAAGCAAATGGCAAAATTTACACAATGGCAAACCTTTTTACCCAATTATAAATCCTTTTTACCAAAGACTTGATCGCGATTTTTATGCTGACTTAAAACAAAAACTACAGGCCAGCCAACAATTTGACTTTTGGGCAAAAGTTCGTTTTCCAAAATTCAAAAACCATAAAACTAAGCTCTTATTGATTTATTCTAACTACTTTTTGCTAGGAGAAGTGGAAAGGGCTTGTGCTGAGCTTGATGTTGAATTTCGTCAGCTTAGTATAGAAAATCACGAAGTAGGCACACAAGAATTTGTAGAACTATTATTGAGGGAAGTTGTTAGTTTCCGCCCTGATGCAATTTTAACATTAAATCACTCAGGCCTTGACCATGAGGGCGTATTAATGGATTTAATTGAAAAATTGCAAATGCCATTAATTTCATGGTTTTTAGATAATCCTCATCTTATTCTAACTGAAAGCAATAAACACAATAGTAAATTTTTGCATATTTTTACTTGGGATTTAGACAATCTGGCCAGTTTAAAAGCAGAGGGTATGGAAAATGTTTACTACTTGCCCCTTGGAACAGACAGCATAAGATTTAATCCAAAAAACATTAATAAAGCTGTGCCAAAAACATGGAAAAATAATGTTTCCTTTGTGGGAAACTCCATGCTCTACAAGGTGGAAAGTTCATTCACAAAAAGTGGACTTAACCAAGCTGAAAATTCAAGTGGGTTATGGAAAACTTTTCTTGAATTAAGTGAGGATTTTATTTATAGCCCTCTGCAATCTGTAGATGATTTTTTTAGAACTCAAACCACCACGGATAAAATTTTATTTTATGAACAATATAAAAAACTACAGCCTGCTGAAAAATTAGCTCTAGCCACAGGTATAACCAGAGAGGCAACAAGGCTTTACCGACAAAACTGCCTAGAAAATCTTTTTGACCATCAACCTTTATTGGTGGGTGATGATGGTTGGAAAACAATATTTAAAGATGAAAAAAGAAAGTGGTTTTGGCATGATGCCATAAATTACTACAGTGAACTACCTTTTTTCTATCCCCATTCCAAAATTAATTTCAACTGCACAAGTATGCAAATGAAAAATGCCAGCAATCAAAGGGTGCTTGATGTTCCTGCTACCAACAGCTTTATTATTACTGATTTTCGAGAGCAAATGCAGCCCATGTTTGAAATTGGTAAAGAAATAATTTGCTTCACCGAACAAGCTGAAATTCCGGAGCTTGTGAAGTATTATTTAGCTCATGAAAGCGAAAGAAAAAAAATTAGTGAAGCTGGCTATAAAAGGGTTATTTCTTGCCACACATGGAAGCATAGACTTTTAGAAATCATAAAAACTCTTAAAGAAAAATTTTCAAATTAGAACAATTTCAAAAAATATTGAGGCTACTCTAGTCCACGCTGAAAAAGTCAATTTTTGACTTTTTCAGAAAAGCACGTTGCCTCCAAGTGCCACGTTGTGGACGCCACAAGTGAATTGTGGCTCACTTTACGGCACGCAAAGCTGACGCTTTAGCTTACAGCTTTGTTTAGCCGATGCTTCAAAATCATTTTTTGAAGTCAAAATCTGCAAAAAAATTGTATGTCCCATGCTTATTTCTTACAAATTTTTTAGTGTTATTTGGTAAGAATATTCTTTGCTAACAGATAGTTATTATTATTTTCAGCATCGACTACTCTAGCCTTATAATCTTCTTTTAAAAAAGTAATAAAAACCTCTGTGTAATAAGTGAAATAAAGAACAAATAAAAAAAATATCAATATGGTGTTTACTTATTGTAATTTTATAAGTAGTATGAGCACACATAATTAAATAATTTTAATTATAACTGTTAATTAGTCATTGCTAAAAAATATAATAACTATTTATAAATAAAAATGTTTTTATAAAAATAAAACTCAAAAAAGAGTTTTAAGTGTGGGCTAACTAACAAATACTTTAGCAAAGTTTAGTGTATTTTTGTTCTTTATCTCATTTATCAAGGATTTTTTAAATAAGGAGAGACTTTTGAGAAGAAAAATAATTTTTGCATTATGTGTTGTTCTTGTGGGAATAAGCATTATGGCTTATACCTCCCCAAGCTCGGCAGATGTTGAGCCAACTCGGGTTTTATTAAAAAATTCCTATGGAAATGTGGTTTTGGATCATAAGTTACACGTTAATTCCTATGGTGTTGACTGTAGCACCTGTCACGATGCTCTAGCCGAGCTAAGTGACGATAACAGAATGACTGTGTTCCACGATCTATGTATTGTTTGCCACCAAGATTATGGAGTTGGCCCTTACAGTAATGAGCAGTGTAATCAATGTCACCTCCCACAAACCGGTAAAAGATAGGGGGAAGATATGCGACAAAGATTTCAAATTTTAAATGATCCTCGTTTTAAACTGGTTTATAAAGAAAACAGGCGTTTTTTAGAAGGACCTATTCCAAGTATAGTTAGGCTAAACTGTGAAGGCTATGAGCTTGCTGAGAATATTAAAAAGAAAACCAGAGTTTACCCCGGCATGCTCCTAGCAACCTACCCTACACTTGATAAAGGTGATTTACACTCCTCTGTTTATGGTTTTATCAAAGAAATTACTCCCAGAACTATTTTTATTGACTCTTCTGAAAGAGAAGAGAGTGATCCAATTATTGAACCAAGGCATTTTCTTGAAGAGAACCTGAGTGGTTATGAGCTTGCCGTACAAATGAAACAATTTGGGGTTAATATGCGTTCACTTTACCAAGAAGTGGAAGTATTAATCATAAATGGACTAAATCCTGACCCAGGAGTTACTTGGGCTGAACCCATGCTAAATGTTCATGCTCAAAACCTATATCATGGCATGGAGCTATTAAAAAGGCTAACCAGAGCGCAAAAAATAATTTTGGCTGTACCTCACGGTGTAAGTGTAAGCTATACTGACGTGGATATTATCCATGTAAATGCTACATACCCTGACAGCGTAAATGATTTATTAATAAAAAATATAACACATCAAGAACACCCTGATAATGTTGGAATAGTCAGCTTGCACAATGTTTGGAGTTTAGGGCGAGTTGGTTATTCAGGTTTTCCGCTGATTGAAACAGTGGTTACAGTTGGTTCAGCCACAAAATGGAGAAATTATATTGTCAGAAATGGAATGACAATTGGACAACTTATTGATTTTACAGGCATAGAAATTGGTGATGGTGATACAATTTTAAGAGGTGGCCCTTTGCGTGGTGAATGTGTTGAAGCCTTAGAACGCAGTATAACCAGAGGAACTCACGGAGTTTTTGTGGTTGAAAAAGGAAGTGTTCCCCTCATGGAAGGCCACAGTCCTTGCGTAAATTGTGGAGCCTGCATACAAATTTGTCCGGCCCGAATTAATCCAAATGCCATTAGTCGTTACTCTGAATTTGCCAACTATAATGCGTGCTTAGATGAAAGCAGTCCTAGCTGTATTGATTGTGGACTTTGTGGCTATGTCTGTATAGCCAGAAGGCCTGTGCTTCAATACATTCGCCTTGCCAATGCTAAAATCAAAGAAATGGAAGAATTTGTTTATACGGAAATTACTCCGGAGTCAGATGAATCTGCTAAAGCAGATTAGGTTTATGGTATTTCATAATATAAAGAGATTTTCATATTTTATAATAAAGTTTCTTATATAAATTGAAGTTATTAAAAATCACCTTTAGTCAAAGAGATGTCTATGAGTAATTCGGAAAAAAATATTCTTTTTGCCATGAGTGTTGCCCCATTTTGGCATTGTGGCAGAACTGTTCCCAAAAATAGTGTTCACTATTTAATTGCCCTTATTCCAACCATCTATATGGCCGTTTGGTATTGGGGCATGGATGCCCTTGGGGTTATGGCTCTTTCCACCTTGGTGGCTATTTTAACAGAAGAGCTGTGGACAAAAGTAATGCACAGAAAATCTACCATTGATGATGGAACTGCAGCCATTGCTGGACTGTTACTTTCATTTTTAATGCCGGCAACTGCACCTTATTGGCTTGTAATAATAGCCTCTTTCTGTGCCATAAGTTTTGGTAAAATGGTTTTTGGTGGTTATGGAGCTAACCCTGTAAATGCTGTTTTGGTTGGTTGGGCCATGGTTTTCATTTCCTTCCCTGTTTTTATGGATCCAAATTCCATGCTTTTGGAAACAGATTTTGTTGACCCTCTTATGCTCTACAAATTATTTGGGCAGGAATATATAGAACTTGGTAAAATCCCCCCCTTGTTTGACATTATGATTGGTAAGCAAATCGGCCCCCTTGGAGCATCACAATCACTAGCTCTTTTTATTGGTGGCATATACTTAATAGCCATTGGAGTTATTAGGTGGGAAATCAGCGTACTATTCCTATGCGGTGTATTTGTAATGGGTGGAATTTTTGACATAGTTGCTCCTGATAAGTATGCCAACCCAATTTTTCATGTTTTTAGCGGTGCAACCATACTTTGTGCTTTCTTTTTAGCTACAGATTGTGCCGGCGCACCGTCCAGACCCATTGGTATGCTTCTTTACGGTTTTATAGGCGGAGCTCTTGTGGTAATTATAAGAACTTATGGAATTTATATTGATGGAGCGCCATTTGCCGTTATGCTTGTGAATTTATTAAGCCCTTATTTTGATATGATAAAACCCAGACCATTTGGAGTGAAGAAATGAAAAATGTCATACAAATGATCACTGTCCTTTCCTTGCTGTGTGCCATAGCCGGTTTTGGGCTTTCATACCTCAAGCAAAGTACAGCAATTCCCATTGAAAACCAATTACTTACCTATGTGCAAGGCCCTGCAATTCTAACACTTTTTGCTGATATTGAAAATACACCCTTAGAAGACAGAAAAAAGTTTACCCTCAAAGATGGTAGAACTGTCAATGTATTTCCGGCCATTAAAGATGGTAAACTAATTGGAGTTGCCATTGAGGGTTTTGGTGCAGGTTATGGTGGTGATATTGGAGTTATGGCAGGATTTGATATAAATTCTGATTCATTGGTTGCCATTGGAATAACTACTATGCGTGAAACTCCTGGCATTGGAACAGTGGTTGCGGAAGAGAGATTTACAAAATTATTTATTGGCAAAACTTTGCCGGTTGCTTTATCGGCTGAGGGCGGAGAGATTGATGCTATTTCCGGAGCTACAATTTCCTCAAAGGGAACAGTTGTAGCTGTTGGTATGGCCAATAATATGTACCAAGAATTAAAAGCTGAAATCCTAGATACTTGGAAAGAAAAACGGAGGCCGTAATGAGTTTTTATAAAGAATTTTCAAAAGGGCTTTGGAAAGAACTTCCACCTTTTAGGTTGCTTTTGGGGCTTTGTCCGGTGCTTGCCGTTACAAAATCAGCCTCCAATGGTTTTGGTATGGGTGTGGCCGTACTCTTTGTGTTGTTACTCTCAAATATAATTGTTTCAGCTGTGCGTGATATTATACCAAAAAAAGTTAGAATTGCCTGTTTTATTACCATTGCGGCTACCTTGGTTGTGACAGTTGAGCTACTGATGCAAGCCTATGCTTATCCTTTATATCAACAACTTGGAATTTTTGTTCCTCTTATTGTGGTAAACTGTATTATTTTAGGTAGAGCAGAAGCCTTTGCAGCTAAAAATCCGGTTTATTTGGCCGTGGCCGACGGGCTTGGCATGGGACTTGGTTTTACCATGTCTTTAACATTCTTAGGTGGTTTGAGAGAGATTTTAGGAATTGGAACCATCTTTGGTGTGCCGGTTTTTGGCGAGAATTTTGAACCATTTGGCATGATGATTGAAGCCCCAGGAGCTTTTATTTGCCTTGGCATAATTTTGGGCTTTATGAACTGGTTAAATCGCTATCAAGCTCGCAGAAAGGGTCTTCTTACCCCTAGTAATCCAACTGTTTGTGGCTCGGTTTGCGCCAGTTGTGGCGGTTGTAAAAAAGGAAATTTATCATAAGGAGTAAATCATGGGTATTTTTGAACTTTTTATTTCCGCTATTTTTGTAAACAATATTATATTAATCCAAAACCTTGGTATTTGCCCCTACATTGGTTGCTCCAAAGAAAAAGGCGTGGCAATTGGTATGGGAGCAGCGGTTATTTTTGTTGTGGTAATTGCCACAATTTGTACTTGGTTTGCTCAAAAATATGTTTTGAATATGTTTGATTTGGGCTACTTACAAACCTTATTCTTTATTATTATCATTGCCTCTTTAGTTCAACTTGTGGAAATGTTTTTAAAGAAAAGTATTCCTCCATTATATGAATCACTTGGAATTTACCTTCCTCTAATTACCACAAACTGTGCCGTGCTTGGTACTGCAATTATGGTGCAAAGAGAAGAGTTTGGTCTTGGAACAGGCGTTTTATTTGCCATTGCAATTAGCCTAGGCTTTTTATTTGCCTTGCTTCTTATGGCAGGAATTAGAGAAAGACTTGAAACTTTGCGAGTACCGAAGGCCATGGCCGGAACTCCTATTTCTTTGGTAATGGGCGGAATTATGGCTCTTTCATTTATGGCCTTTAAAGGAATGGCTCAATAGCCTAAAACAATAGGAAATATTTATGATTGTTTTATCAATTATTACCTTAACAGGACTTGGATTTGTGGCAGCTAGCTTACTTGCTTTTGCTGCAAAGGTTTTCTATGTGGAAGAAGATCCCAGAGTTGGAGCTGTTCTTGACGCTTTGCCGGGGGCAAATTGCGGTGGTTGTGGCTATGCTGGATGTGAAGGCTATGCTATTGCCGTCGTAAATGTTCCAAGTATTGAGGCAAATCTCTGTGTGGCCGGAGGTTCAGATGTTTCTGTTGCAGTTGGTGAGCTAACCGGAAAAACAGTTAAAGAGTCTGAGCCGTTAATAACCTTTAGACGCTGTGATAAAATCAAGGGTAATGTGCGTAAACGTTATAATTACCAAGGAATGCCCTCCTGCGCAGCTGCGGCAACCTTGGCTCAAGGTGTTGATTTTTGTGCTCATTCTTGCCTTGGCTTTGGTGATTGCGTTGAAGCCTGTCCTTTTGATGCTCTCTACATTATGGATAATGTGGTGTATGTACGTGAAAATCTCTGTATTGGCTGTGGAAAATGCACACATTCTTGTCCAAGAGATATTTTGCAATTAATTCCAAAGCGTGCCAGAGTAACAATTATGTGCTCTTCTCGTGATAAAATGCGTGCTGTGACAGATGTTTGTGATATTGGTTGCATAAAGTGCGGTAAGTGTATTAAAGCTTGTCCAGCCGGAGCCATTGAAATAAAAGACAATAAAATTATCAATAACCAAACAAAATGCCTTGCTTATGGCCCTGACTGTGATGAAGCTTGTGTTATTGCTTGTCCACGCAGTATTATAAGAAGTTCAAGTCCAAAGTCTTGTAATTGCAAAGACGGCAATTGTGAAAAACAAGAAAGTGCTGAAAATCAAGTTGAAGAAAAAACTAATTCAGAACAAAAAACACAAGCAAGCGAAAGCATTAACGCATAATATTTTTATAACTTATTCTGTCATCGGACGGAGGCAATATGCAATTTAACAGACGACAATTTATAAAAAGTTTTGGAGTATTTTCTCTTTCCGGCCTTGCCATTCCCAATTTTGCTAAGGCCAACATCAAGGAAGAGGTGTATAGTGCTACAAATTTACTCATGGGAACCTATGTAACAATTAAAGCTGTTCACCACAGCCAAGATTTTGTGCAAGAATGTTTTCAGAAAGCTTTTAATACCATGCAAGCAGCCGAAGAAGTTTTAACCAGACATAAAAATTCAAGTGCTCTAGGACAACTAAACTCCAATAAAGTACTAAATAATGCTCCTGAAGACCTGTTAATTGTTGCTAACAATGCAATTAATATTGAAAATATTAGCGGGGGTGCTTTTAATCCCACAGTTCTATCTGTACTAAACTATTTAGAAACAGAACAAAATATTTCAAAAGCAGAGCTAAAAGAACTCTATAAGTTCGTGCACAAAAATGGAATAAAAATCAATTCCAAGCAAATA
>CAYJHF010000002.1:11888-12806 GCA_964369905.1 uncultured Mailhella sp.
TAACCAATAGTGACTTAAAAATTACCCTTGATGGAATTGCCAAAGGTTATATTGTTGACAAAGCTTATGCTGTCCTTGAACAGGCAGGACTAAGCAACTTTCTAATCAATGCCGGTGGTGATATGCGAGCTAGAGGTTTAAAAGCTCCATCTATTTTAGAACCTAAACCATGGCAAGTTGCCATTGAAGATCCATATAAAAGCCGTAATTATCCAGCAACTCTCGCCTTACAAGACTTAGCTCTTGCTACCTCAGGCTCCTATGAGAAAAAATTTGCACTAAATTATGGACATTTAATTGATCCAGAACAAAATTTAACATTTGATAAAAATGAAATATTAAGCGTTTCTGTTCTTGCTCCAAATGCCATGTTGGCAGATTCTCTTGCCACAGCATTTTCTTGTCTACCTATACAAAAAACTCTGAATTTGGCTAACTCCATGCCAAGAGTAGCTTGCTTAATTATTACAAAAAACAATATTATAAAGTCAAATAATTGGGCATAAAATAGGATTATAAGACATGGAAGAATTGCTAATTAAAATGGCACGCCAGCTTGATGATATTGACCAAGCCTCTTTAGAATCATTGTGGGAAAAATATGCGGAAATTGTTAACGACTTTGAGCCTACAAAGCAATGGGAAGAAGCTGTATTAATTCTGTCATTTATACAAGCTAAACATTGGAAAAATCAGTTATTTAATACTCAATGGGTCATGCGCTCCAAAAATTCTAAGCATATAGATTTTGATGCTGCAGGAACAAATTTGGAATTTAGTGGGATTATGGAAGAATTTATTAGGGAAGAAAAGCCAAAGCAAAAAAAAGCAAAAGTCTAACAATTTTCTCCAAAAAATAATAATACAGAAAATACTTAAGCTTTATTATACTCTCAAGCAGGTTCATAAGAATTTTAA
>CAYJHF010000002.1:12816-30161 GCA_964369905.1 uncultured Mailhella sp.
ATTTATTTATAGATACTTATTTTAATAAAAAACTTTTTATCTATATATAGTTATTATATTTTTCAGCATCGACTAATTTAGTCCACGCTGTGGACGCCACAAGTGAATTGTGGCTCACTTTATGGCACGAAATGCTCTAATGGAAATTTCTAATACTTTTCATAGTGAATTTTATCAAAATTATAATCTTTTTCAGTATATGCTGCTTTTTCTTCATCCTTATGTCCGATGGCTAAAACACACATGGCTTGAACATTTTCAGGATAGCCTAAGAGTTTACGCAGTGCTATATCCGAATCAATATTATTTTCGTCAAAACGCAACCTAATTTGAATCCAGCAAGAGCCAAGGCCAAGCTTTTCAATTTCTAGTTGCATTTGTAGTGCTGCAATGGAAGCATCTTCCGGCCAGACATTTGATTTATTTGTGTCAGCCAAGATTGCAATAGCTAAAGTAGAGCTCAAAAGTGGTTGAGAACCAGGGTGCTTACATTTAGTTATGGCTTTAATTGTTTCCAGATTTTCCACAACCACAAATTCAAGAGGCATGGAATTTTTACTGGAGGGAGCAATTAAACCAGCCTTTAAAATTCTATCTAAGTGTTCTTTTGAAATAGATTCTGGTGTAAATTTTCTTATGGAGCGCCTAGTTCTGAATAGTTCTAACATATTAATTCTCCTAAAATAATGACAAATCAATCACTCAATGAAAAAAACGTTGTTTTATCTATTCATCATTTGTCAACAGATTTGCTTTGCAAAATAAGCCTAGATTAATTATACTATAAGCACAAGAAAAAAGGAGTCATTCTATGAGAAATTTCGCCATATATAAATCACAATTTGGCTTTATCAGGCTAGAATATCAAGCTGATAAAATTTACTATATAAAAAGAGAACATTCTGATAAAATAGAAGATTTTGGTAAAAAAAATAATTTTACCGATGAAGTCTACCAAGAATTGTCAGAATATTTTGCGGGGCAAAGAAAGGAATTTAGTTTTGCTTATGAACTGGTTGGAACTGATTTTCAGAAAAAAGTTTGGCAAGCCCTTTGCAATATTCCCTATGGTGAAACCAGAAGTTATCAAGATATTGCCATTGCCATTGGTAATGAGAAAGCCTGTCGAGCAGTTGGTTTAGCTAATAATAAGAATCCCATCAGCATAGCTGTGCCCTGCCACAGAGTAATCGGTAAAAATGGGAGTTTAGTTGGTTATGCCGGAGGCCTTGAAATGAAACAATACTTATTAAAATTAGAAAAAAATAATTTATAAAAAACTCCAAATGATACACGTCAATCCAATTTATATTCTTTCGGGTGACAATCCGCCGAAAAAGGTTATTTCCCCCGAACCCCCTTTTCCAAAACTTTTTATTGAAGCTTTTTTGCTAACTTAAAACTATTTTTTCAAACAAAGTTTAAAAAAATCCATGGGCTTTGCAAAGGAAGTCACTCCTTTTGCTGAGGGTTTGGGGACAAAGCCCCCAAATTAGATTCACCTGCAAATGATAATTCATCAATAGCTTTTAATATTTCATGTAAAACTTGCCTAGTTACAAAATGTAACATATAATTTATTAAACAATTTTACAAAGGAGTTTTATGATGAAGAAAACATTTTTCGCCTTAATGACTTGCCTTATTTTTGTTTTTACAATGAGTACAGCCTTTTCTGCTGACCCACAACAAGGTGAAACACTTTATAAAAAATGTGTTTCCTGTCACGGTGCTGATGCTAGTAAGCACGGACTTAACAAATTGTCTGAAGAGAATTTTATTAAAAATTTGAAAATGATTAGGGACGACACAAGCTCAAACTATGGAGCCATGAAAAAAATCTTCAAAACATATTCTGAAGAAGATATTAAAAATTTGGCCTCTTATGTTCAATCCCTATAAAAAAACTTTGCCTCAAATGCTTAAAGTCGATCTAGCAATCGGTTCACGCTGAAAAACTCAAAAAAAAAGCCCTTAGTTGGGCTTTTTTTGTAGAGTAGAGGAGGATATATGCAATCGACATTTGGGAGTCGTTTTTTCCCTACACCCTTTATTAAGCAAGAGTGTAAATTTTTGGTTTCATCAACTTGATGTTATACTTAACTATAAGCAATTTGCGTGCCAAAATAAAAAATTTAAGAAATTGTTATAACTCAATTAGTTAAAGCAAAAGATAAAATTTTTGACAATTTTATTTTGAGTAGATTTTACACATTGCTATTTATTTATGACTAAAATATACACAAACTGCTTAAAAATAAAAAAGCCCCATCAGGGGCTTTTTTATTTTTAGTTTTGTGTGAAATCAAGTTTTAGATACTAGCTGTAATTTCAGGGAATACAACCTTGAACATGAGATAAGCCATAGCTAAAGTTAAGGCTAGGTTGAAGGATTGACCGCATACATAAAGAATAACCGGTTTTCCACCTTTGAAATATTTTGCAAAATCTCTAAAGTTAGTAGCTAAACCAATGGAAATAAATGATAAAGCAAAGAACCAACCTCTAAATCCTTTAGTAACGGATAAAAGGCCTTTGTCTACCATTGAGAAACCAAGGTCTGAGCCATAGCTTGTGTGTAAATATGAGAATATAATGGAAACTGCTAAGAAGCCAATAACAAATTTTGGGAAACGATGCCAAATTTCAATGGCTTTTACTTGGCTACCTTCAGTACAATCAACCTTAGCACACCAATAAACAGCAACACCAAAGGCTGTTACACCAATAAGTACGTTTTGGATCATTTTAATGGTTGCAGCAACTTGCATTGCAGTGGGCCCAATAAATGCACCGGCAGCAGCAACAGCGCCTGTAGCATCAATTGTTCCACCAATCCAAGCACCGGCTACAACTTCATCAAGTCCTATGGCTTTAATAACCATGGGTAAAACAATCATCATAATGGCTGTAAAGGTTAATGAAATACCAATAGCAAGGGTAAGTTCTTCTTTTTTAGCTCTACAAGCAGCAGCTGTTGCAATGGCAGCAGAGGTTCCGCAAACTGACATGTCAGCTGAAATAACCATATTAAGTGTTTTTGATTCCATTTTCAAAACTTTTTGTCCAAAAATGTAAGTGCTAATCAAAACTATTGGAGTAACTATCCAAGCAACAAAAAGGCCTGGAAGTCCGATGGCAATAATTTTATTGAAAAGAACTTCAGCACCGAGTAGTACTAAACCGGTTTTAATATAATATTCTACTTGAACACCTGGTACTAGCCACTTTGGCGTTCCTATGGTGTTAGCAACTAGCATACCAAGCACAATAGACCAAATTTCAGCATTTACTCCGTAAGCACTCATAGTGCTTTGTCTACCTAAAATAGAGGCAATAATACAAAAAATAAACACACCAATAAAGCCAATAATAAACTGTCCAATGGATTGTCCCATAAAGAAAATACCAATGGATAAAAGAAGAGCTAGAACTACAGCTAAAATTAGCATTTTAGGAATTAAGTTATAAGGTTTAACCATTTTGCCCTCAAGCTTGGTTAAACTTCCTTGAGCCTTAGCCCATTCCATTGTTGCTTTTTCAGCCATTCCATTTAGTGTGGAGTTTTGATAGTTTGCACCCTTGGCAGCTTGGTCAGCAGCCATAGCTGTGGCTTTTAGGCCGGCAACTTTTTGTTTTGCTTCAGCAATTTGTGAATCTAAGCCCACATTTCTACTATCGGCTTCTGCTTGAGAAAGAACCATAGCTTCTAGGGGATTTGATTTCCATTTCTTTGGAGTTGCAAGGTATGATAATAACTCTTTAACGGCAGGAATTGATGAGCCGACTAATTTTTTCTTGGCTACACTTGCCTCAATAAAGGCTATTGTTTCATAAGGTTTTTCTTTTTCCATGGCGATAATTTGATTATAGCCATCAATCTTACTGGCAAATTCGCCTTTTGAGGGTAAAATCATGAACATGGCCACAACGCACAAAAATAGCCCTATCCATATTGCCCAATAGTCTTCCTTCGTCCAAAGGTCAGAAAGTTTACTTTCTGCTCTGTCAATTACATAACTTTCTTCTGCCATAAAACTTCTCCTTAAATAATTTCCAAATAAAACCGGTTATAAGTTAAAATAAAAATCTAACCTTGACGCAAAATGAAAAAATAAGAAAAACAGCCTTGACGCATGATAAAATCTTGTGAAAATTTTATCAAATCAAGTTAAAACACAACTTCCTCCTCTTTGAACACCATCTGGTATTTATGATTAAATTTTAATAATTTATTTTATAATTTGTGCATAAAGCACTAGAGTTAATTTTAAAAATTTTGTAATCTAAATCAATGAACAACAGAAATCATACTCAAATCAAAATAAACGGAAAGCAAAGATGGAACAAAACATTAAAAATTGGATAAAACGCACAAGCCTACTACTATACAAAGCAAACATAGCCAATTCAACTGAAATCGGACTATATTTCAAAAGGAAAATAAAAAAAATCTTAGTTAAAAATTCATACGTTAAAGAGTTTGTATCACATTATAACATGGATTGCAACGCTTTTTATACAAAAAATAATTTTTTCTCGAGTGGAATAAATTCTAAGCAAGAAGCCCAGCTAGAGGCAACCTTGATTTTATGTCATTGCTTAAAAATTTCAAAAATAAAATTATATTGTACTGATGAATTTATAATGACTAAAAAAGAAGAAGAGTTCTTGTCCAAAACCTTAAAAAGAAGACTAAAAGGTGAACCCTTGGCCTATATATTTGGTGAAAAGCAATTTTACGGGCTGGACTTTTCAGTAAATAAGCACACACTTATCCCAAGACCGGAAACGGAATTATTACTTGATGAAGCATTTAAATATCAAACAGAGCATAGTCATGGCTTATTGCTTGATTTGGGCTGTGGAACAGGTTGTATTGGTTTGACATTTTTAAAGCATAGAAAAAACTTTAAAATAATGCTTGTTGATAATTCAGAAAAAGCCTTGGAAGTTGCCTATGAAAATGCAAAAAAGCATGATCTTTTAGAGCATTGTTTTTTTTATCTTGCTGATTTTACCTCCCCTGATTTTATAAAAAATATTCTTGATTATGTAAAAAATAACCTTGAAATTACAAAAGAAATGACTACAGGATTGTTCGACATTATAATAAGTAACCCACCCTATATTCCTGATTTTGAATATAAAAAACTGCATCATACGGTTAGAAGTTTTGAACCTAAAACAGCCTTAGTTTCAGAAGCAATTGAGCCATGCGATGGTGCACTCCATCTTAGCAAGGTTGTTAATATTGCTGAAAAAACCTTAGTAACTAATGGGCTATTTTTACTGGAACACGGTTATAATCAAGGAAATCAAGTGAAAAATTTGTGTCAACATTTATTATGGAAAGAGTTGGAAACTAAAAAAGATTATGCCGGCCATGACAGATATTTAAGAGGGGTATTTGCATAATATAGAAATTTCATCACTATTTAAATTTTTCAAAGAGTTGAATGCAAAATTTTTTATAAAACCTAGCATCAGGATTTGAACCACGTGAATCTAATTTGGGAGCTTTGCCCCCAACCCCCAGCAAAGGGAGTGAGGTAAATTACAAACCCCATGGATTTTTTCAAACTTTGCTTGAAAAAATAGTTTTAAGTTAGCAAAAAAAACTTCAATAAAAAGTTTTGAAAAAGGGGGTTCGGAGGAAATAACCTTTTTTCCTCCGAAAGAATATAAATTAAATTGGCGTGGGATTTGTACTGTTTTACATAAAATTTTTCTTGAAAAATTTGAGAAAATTAACTATTTTTGCTTAACAATAAAAAAGCCTATTAACATAATAAGAGAGGAAGCTATGCCCCTTGAAGTATGGAAACATAAGGATTTACTTGACATTTCCAGTCTAAGCACAGAAGAAATTCTTTATATTTTGGATAAATCCAAAAGCTTTTATGAAATAAATCAACGTCCTGTTAAGAAAGTTCCCACATTAAAAGGCAAAACTGTGGTTTTATTCTTTTCCGAGCCCAGCACCAGAACAAAAACATCTTTTGACATGGCAGGAAAAAGGCTTTCGGCAGACACTTTTGCCCTAGCAAAATCAGGTTCAAGCCTATTAAAGGGTGAAACATTAAAAGACACAGCTCTAACCCTTGAGGCCATGAACCCCGATATTATAGTAATTAGAGACAGTAGTAGTGGTTCAGCTCAATTTTTAGCTGAGAGGTTAAAGTGTAGTATTATTAATGCCGGTGATGGTTGGCACGCTCACCCAACTCAAGCTATCTTAGATGCTTATTCCTTAAATACTGCCTGGAATGGCAATTTTCACGGAAAAACGCTTTTAATTTTGGGTGATATAAACCACAGCCGAGTTGCTCGCTCAAACATTGAACTTCTCACCAAACTTGGGGTAAACATCAGAGTTTGTGCACCAAAAACCTTGCTTCCACGCCATATAGATTCATGGAGTGTTGAAGTTTTTTCTGATTTATCAAAAGCAATTAGAGATGTTGATGCTGTAATTTGTCTTAGGCTACAACTTGAACGTCAAGCCTCAGGACTGCTTCCTGATCTCAATGACTATGCCAAACGCTATTGTTTAACCAAGAATATTCTAGATTTGGCAAAACATGAGGCTAAGGTTTTACACCCAGGCCCCATAAATAGAGGGCTTGAAATAGCTTCTGAAATAGCAGATTGTCCCCAAAGCTTAGTGCTTGAACAAGTTAGTGCAGGTGTGGCCACCAGAATGGCCTTGCTTTATATATATGGCACAAAAAACGATGCCAACTAAAAGAATAAAATGGAATTATTATGATATATTTAAAAAATGCCAAATACTGCGGAAAAATAGTCCACTTGCTTTTTAGTGAAAGCAAGGCTGAAGCTATAGAATATGGAATTGAAGTTAAAAAAAATGATTTATACCATAAGCATGAAAGTAATTATGGCAATAATTACGGAATGAATGGTGGATTGATTTTACAATTTGCAGATCAAGAACTAACCGATTTACCGCACAATGTAAAAGTAATTGATGCAAAAGGTAAAGTAATTTTTCCAAGTTTTATTGATGTGCACGTACACTTTAGAGATCCCGGGCAAGAATGGAAAGAAGATATAGTTTCAGGATTAAGTGCTGCCCTGCACGGTGGTTATTCTCACCTGCTCTGCATGGCCAATACCAAGCCAGTTAACGACAATGGAGCAACAACTAAATATATGCTTGAAAAAGCAAGAGAAAATTACCCCAATGGCCCATTTTTACACCCTGTGGCTGCGGCCACCATGGGACTGAAAGGTGAAGAATTAGCTCCCTTAGGCGAATTGGCAAAAATGGGTTGTATTGCCGTTTCCAACGATGGAGTTCCATTAAGCAATACAGAAATAGTTCGCCGAGTTATGGAATATGCTGCTGACTTAGGTATGATATTTATAGATCACTGTGAAGATCCTTATATGGCAAAAAACACACACATGAGTGAGGGACAGCTTTCAGCCAAAATGGGAGTAAAAGGACAACCCGACATTGCCGAAGCCATTCAAGTTTCAAGGGATATTTTATTGTCAGAATATCTTGATATTCCAGTGCATCTTGCCCATATTTCTTGTGAGCGCAGTTTATTGGAAATCGAAAGAGCAAAAGCCAGAGGAGTAAAGGTTAGCGCCGAAACTTGCCCCCATTACTTATTGCTTACGGAAAAGTCTTTAGAAAATTACAATAGCAATGCCAAAGTTAATCCACCCCTTAGGACTGAGCGTGATATGCTGGCTATGCGAAGAGGTTTAAAATCAGGGGTAATTGACTGCTTAATTACCGATCATGCCCCCCATGCCCCTCACGAAAAAGAACACCCCCTTGATTTAGTTCCCAATGGTTTAACCGGACTTGATCTAGCTCTTAGCCTTTTATGGAGCATGGTAGAAGACAATATACTTAACCAAGCAGAAATAATTCAAGCTTACACTACTAACCCTGGTGAAATTTTCAAACTTCCTTATAATAAGTTTAATGTAGGTGATTGTGCTGACTTCTTTTTATTTGATCCCAATATTGAATGGGAAGTCAATCAAGAAAACTTACACTCAAAATCAATGAATACTCCATGGTTAGGAGAAAAATTGCGCGGTAAGCTGGTTGAGCACTACCTTGGTGGACTAAGGTTAGTTTAATGCTAATTGCAATTTTAACTGTTGAATATACTCTGCATGGCAATGACAGCCTAAAGGGAAAGAGGCGTGTAGCCAATAGTCTTAAGCAAAAGGTGCGCAATAAATTTAATGTTTCCATTGCTGAAATTGGCTCCGAACATTCCATGGTTCGATTGCGACTAAAAGTTGTTGCCGTAAGTAATGAGGAAAAACATTTGCAATCAAAAATGGCTAAATGCTTGGCTATGATGGAAGCTGTTTGCCACGAAGAAATGACTTGGAGTGATTTAGAAATTATTTCTGAATAAAAATATCCTTTAGAATTTTTTTAGAGTGAACTAACTAAAGTGATAATTTTCACTTTACTCAAAAAAATATTAAGGCTTTGTGTAAATTACACAGAATTTTCAAAAATATAGCCATTTCTAAACTTGACTATGTACAAAAATTTATTTATTCTTTTTCTTTCAAATTTTATAATGCCTTTTTGAATAGTTGGAGAAAAATTTTGAGTACGTCAACAAAGAACAATAAGCCTATTAAGTTAGCTTCTAAATCTTCAAATGTTTCTTACTTTATGCCCATGCTTGAAAGCTTTGCCGCAAAGGGTGAACTAAATGAAGTAATTAAAAACTGTGTGGCCAAATCCTGTGATATTTGGGATGCCGGAGTTGAGCTTTTTCCCAATAACTTTAAAAAGGAAGAAGACTGTGGCATTATCAGAGCAGAGTTTGAAGGCTATAGCACTGAAGAACTAGAAACCAATGATTCTGTTTTTGTTTTGGCCGGACGTATTGTTTCATCTCGTTCCTTTGGTAAGGTAATATTTTTCCACTTGCAAGATCGCACCGGACGTTTGCAATGTTATGCTGAAAAAAACGCCTTGGGTGAAGATAGTTTTAATATATTTAAAAAGCTAGATATTGGTGATATTGTTGGAGTTAAAGGTGGCCTTTTTAGAACAAAAACAGGTGAGCTGACTCTAGCCTGTTCAGAAATCAAGTTGTTAACCAAATCTTTTCGCCCTCTACCTGATAAACACGCAGGACTAACAAATGTAGAAATGCGCTTTAGACAACGTTATGTTGATTTGATTACAAATCCAAAAGCCAGAGATGTATTTAGAAAAAGAACCAAAATATTGAGAGAGTTTAGATGCTTTATGGAAGAAGCAGGCTTTATTGAAGTTGAAACTCCAATGATGCACCCCATTGCCGGTGGAGCCACAGCACGCCCTTTTGTAACTCATCACAATGCCCTTGATATGGAGCTTTATCTTAGGATTGCTCCTGAATTGTATTTAAAGCGATTAATAGTAGGTGGATTGGAAAAGGTTTTTGAAATTAATCGCTCCTTTAGAAATGAGGGGACTGACACAAAACACAACCCTGAATTTACCATGTGTGAATTTTACTGGGCTTATGCAACTTTTTGGGATTTAATGGATTTTACTGAAGACTTATTTTCCCATATTGCCATGGCAGTTTGTGCCAACACAAAGGTTATTTATCAAGAGCAAGAAATTAATTTATCTAAGGGTAATTGGGAAAGAATAACCTTCCATGATTCTTTGCAAAAATATGGAGGGCACAGCCCCGAATTTTACAATGATTTTGATGCCGTAAAACAATACTTAACAAATCGTGGTGAGAAAAATATAGATAAAGTTGGCCTTGGTAAGTTACAGTCAGTGATTTTTGATATTGATGTAGAACCAAAGCTTATTCAGCCAACCTTTGTTTATTACTACCCTGCCGAAATTTCCCCCTTGGCCAGACGCAATGATGATAATCCTGAATTAACAGATAGATTTGAATTATTTATTGCTGGCGGAGAAATTGCCAATGCTTTTTCCGAGCTCAATGACCCTGTAGATCAAAGGCTTAGATTTGAAAAGCAACTTGAAGCTAAAGAAGCCGGTGATGATGAGGCTCACCCTCTTGATGAAGATTATCTCAGAGCTTTAGAATATGGTATGCCACCAACGGCAGGACAAGGAGTTGGAATTGATCGCTTAGTCATGCTCTTAACTGACTCTCCTTCCATTCGTGAGGTTATTTTCTTCCCGCATTTAAGACATGAAGTTTAACCTTCAAAATCTGCTGTGAGATGATGGAATGGTATTTGAATTTTTTGTAGCAAGTCGTTACCTCACTTCAAAACGTAAACAAACTTTTATCTCACTTGTTTCTATTATGTCCATTTTGGGTGTAGCCCTAGGAGTTGGCGCTTTGGTGGTCGTAATGGGTGTTTACAATGGTTTTAGTGCAGATATTCGCAATAAAATTTTAGGTTCAAATGCTCATATTCTATTGCAAGGTACTTCATTTAATATTTTTGATTTGGACGAAAACTTAGATGGCGGTTATTTAGACATTCTAGAGAATTTAAAAGAATATCCACAAATTAAAGCTGCTTCACCCTATATTTATACAGAAGTATTGCTCTCAACCCCCATGGGGGCCACCGGATTAATTATTAGGGGTATAGATCCTGAAGATGCAAGTAAGGCCTTACCCATGTTGCAAAAATTGGAAGACGGAAGTATTGAAGATTTAATCAGAGAGCAAAAAATTCAAGGTATTGCCATTGGCAAAGAATTGGCTTCGCGATTTGGCTTGCAAGTTGGGAGCAGAATAAACCTTATGTCTCCCTCAGGGGAAAGAACAGCGGCTGGTTTTGTTCCTAAAATAATTACCTATAGAGTGGCAGGTATATTTAATGCAGGATTAAATGATTATGATAACCGCCTTGCCTTTATCTCCTTAAGTTCAGCCCAAGAGTTGATTGGAATACCCAAGGGCAGAATTAGCGGAATTGAAATATTTTTAAAAAATCCCTTTGAAGCCACTGAAATTGCTAGTCAACTTGAAAATGATCTCGGCAATTTTTTTACAGCCAGAAGCTGGACAGAATTTAATTCAGGCTTGTTTGCAGCTTTAAAACTTGAACGAATTGGAATGTTTATAGTTCTTTCCATGATTATTTTAATTGGTTCTTTTTCCATTATAACCTCATTGGTTATGTTGGTTATGGAAAAAACCAAGGATATTGCAATTTTAATGTCCATGGGGGCAAGCCCGAAATCCATACGCAATATCTTTATCATGCAGGGCAGTATTATTGGAATATTTGGCACTTTAATCGGTTTTGCCGGAGGTTTACTTCTTGCCTACTTGCTTAAGCAGTATAAGTTTATAGAGCTTCCTCCTGGCGTTTATACCATTGATCATTTGCCGATTTTAATTTCTGCCATGGATACAGCATTCATTGGTTTTGCATCTATTTTAATTTGCTTTTTGGCAACCATATATCCGGCTAGGCAGGCAGCAAAGCTTGTGCCCGTTGAAGCATTGAGGTATGAATAATGCAAAACTTTTTTTATGAACTAAGAAATGTTAGCAAAATTGTCAAAGGCATTGGAGAAGAAATTCAAATTTTAAAATCTATCAATCTAAAAATTGAACAAGAGGATAAAATTGCAATTTTGGGGACATCAGGTAGCGGAAAATCTACCCTACTTCACCTTATGGCAGGATTAGATCAGGTTAGCTCGGGTGAAATTTTAATGCTTGGAGAAAATATAAGCTCATACTCGGCTGAGAAAAGAGATCTTTTTAGAAATAAAAATATTGGTTTTGTTTTTCAATTTCATCACCTTTTGCCTGAGTTTAATGCCTTGGAAAATGTGGCTATGCCAGCCATAATCGAAGGAAAAACTCCAAAACAGGCAATGATACAAGCTAGAGAAATGATTAATTTATTGGGACTTAGTCATAGAGAAAAAAGCATGGTGAGCACTCTTTCGGGGGGAGAGAGGCAAAGAGTGGCTATTGCCAGGGCAATTTTGCAAGAGCCACGGCTACTTTTGGCTGACGAACCCACAGGAAATTTAGATATTGACACCGGAGCATATATTGTAGATACTCTTATCAGCATTAGTCGTGATAAGAAAATGGCTCTTGTCATGGTGACACATAATATTGAACTCGCATCTCGCATGGGGCGAATATGTGAACTTAGAAGCGGAGAACTTTATGAAGAGAAAAACAATTAGAATTGGAGTGTTTGTCTTTGCCATATTGCTTAGTTTTACAAGCTTTGCAATGGCAAATCAAACAAGAATGGTACTTTTGCCTTTCCAAGTAAATGGCTCTGATACAGAAGCTGTTGCCGGAGAAATTAATGCTTTGCTTAGCAATGCGTTGAAAGAACAAGGTTTTACTGTTGTTTCAAGAGGTAATGAGCCTCCACAAAGTGCCGGTGAAGCAAGACAAATTGCAGAAACTAATAATGCACTGTATGCAGTTTATGGCGTATATAATCAATTAGGACAAGGATTTACCTTGGATACAAGGGTTGTTGAAGTTGGTTCTACAATTAATCGTCCATTTTATTCAGAAGGCGAAAGAGAAACGCAGCTTGCTGAATTAGTAGAAAGAGTTGCAGCCCAATTCCCCATTGCCTTATCCAATAAAGAAGGTATTGTTAATATTAGAATTGATGGTGCACAAGTCTTGGATATCAATCGAGTCTTAGCAGTAGTCAAGAGCCAAGTGGGCAGCGTTGCCAATGCTGAACTTATGGATAGCGATATTCGAGCCATTTGGGACATGGGGTATTTTAGTGATGTTAGTGCAAGAATTGAAGACAGCCCCAATGGAATAGGGCAGGTTTTGGTTTTTGATGTTATTGAAAAACCTCGTATTTCAAGTATTAAAATTAATGGCCCAAGAGATGTAAAGCAAGAAGATATTTTAGCTGCCATGAACTCTGCCACCGGAACTATTTTAAATGAAAAGGTTCTTGTGGATGACTTACAAGTTATAAAAGAGTTATATCATAAAGAAGGTTATTATCACGCAGAAATAAATTATGCTGTTGAAGATCCGGGCCTTGGCACAGGAGCAGTTCTAATTTTAAATGTTACACCCGGTAATAAGCTTTATATTAAGGAAGTCAATGTTAATGGTGTTGATAGACAAATGCAACTTCAACTACGCAAGTATATGAAACTTCGTCCAAGAGGTGTATTCTCATTCTTCACCAAAACAGGAATAATTGAAGAAGAGTTCTTACAAAGAGACACAGATGCGATTAAAAGTTTCTTAGTTGACAGTGGTTATTTGGAAGCAACTGTTGAACCTCCAACCGTAGCTTATGCCACAGATGGAATTATTATTGATTTCAATGTAGAAACCGGAGGACGTTATAGTCTTGGAGAAGTTGGTTTTGTTGGCGATTTAATAGAAGATGAAGCTAGCTTATATGAACGCATTGGACTAGATGATGTTAAAGCTAAAACAGGCTTTTTCTCCCTTGAAACCATGCAAGAAGATATTGAAATTCTTAAAAATACCTATACTGATTTTGGCTATGCCTATGCAGATATTGGTGTAAATACTCCTCTCAATAGAGAGCTTGCAACTGTTGATGTTCTTTATCAACTTGATCCAAAAGAAAAAGTATTCTTAAGAAATATATTTATTGAAGGAAATACAGAAACCAGAGATAATGTTATTTTGCGTGAACTTCGTATTGCTGATGGTCAACAATATGATGGAGCTAAAATTAGACGTTCCATTGAGAGATTGGAAAAATTACAATTCTTTGAAGAAGTAAACGTAGATCTTATTCCTACAGGAACACCTGGCGAAGTTGACTTGAAAATCTCCGTAAAAGAAGCTTCCACTGGTGTTATTAGTCTTGGACTTGGCTATTCAACCTATGACGATTTTGGAGTTAGTGCTTCTATCAATCAGCGCAACTTCCTTGGACGTGGTTATAACATTGGTGTTAACGGTTATATTTCCGGCAAAACTCTCTCCATGCGCGGTAGTTTTGTAAATCCAAGAATAAATGACACAGATTTAGGTTTCTTTGGCTCTCTCTATGCAGAAGATCAAGAATGGCCTGACTATGATAGAAGAACTGTAGGAACTCAAATGGGTCTTATGTATCCACTTGGTGAATATAGTTCAATTAGCGCAGCCTATCGCTTAGAATTTTATACTTTGGAAGAAGTGGCTGAATTTGCTTCTACCTCAATTAAATCCTATGAAGGTGAAAATATAGCCAGTGTTGCATCTCTTACTTTTAGCCGTGATACAACAGATCACCCCTTAGCACCTACCAAGGGAACAAAGCAAAGCGTTGTTTTTGAATATGGTGGTGGTATACTTGGTGGTAGTGATGATTTCTATAAACTTACAGCTAGCTATGGCGCATACCTTGAATTGTATGATAGACACGTTATCCATGCCAGAGGTACTGCAGGGGCTGTATTTGAAAATGGTAATGATCCTATTCCTTCCTTTGAAAGATTTTATATTGGTGGCATAAACACTCTTCGTGGCTATGATTATGAAGATGTTTCCCCACAAGATCCAAGAACAAGTGAAAGTATTGGTGCTACAAATGTATTCTACGGAACAGCAGAATATATCTGGCTTGTAAACCAAGAATATAAAATTTACTTAGTACCTTTCTTTGATATTGCCACAGTTTATGATGAAGAATATCAAGGTTTTGGCGATAATAATTACTACTCTACAGGTATTGAAGTTCGTTGGGATTCACCTTTTGGCGCTCTACGCTTTGCCTATGGTTACCCACTCACAGACAATGTGGACGGCGAAAATATTGACGGACGCTTTGAATTTAGTATGGGTAGAGCTTTCTAGACTAAACATAAAAAATTCCATTCTAATTGTATTAAAAAAGGTGCCTTTTGGCACCTTTTTTATTTTTGTAAATGTGAATATTTTGATTTGTTTAGTTAGTCTATGCTGAAAGTATGATAATATATTGTTAGGGCATTTTTGGAAAAAAATTGTCCTAAAATGCCCTAAACACTTCATTGGAGCATGGCGACATTGAAGTGCAAAAAGCAAGAATAGAAGTGGCTTTGCCACTTCGTTAAATGATTGCTTTTTGAAAGTTATATGGTTTAGAGCAGGTTCAATCTTTATTGAAACTGCTCTAGTAAAGAAAAATTTATCAAAAGGGCATAAAAAAAATCTGCAAGAAATAAGCACATATAGTACAATTTTCTCGCAGACCTTTTGAATTATTTTTTCTTAAAAATGTTCTAAAAAATTAAGCAATGTCCTCATTTTTTAACGCTTCTGACTGGGCATAGGTACTGAGAGCATCAATCATATTTTGAATTTCGCCGTCCATAAAACGCTCAAGCGAATATTGGGTTAGGTTTATTCTATGGTCAGTAATTCTGCCTTGCGGATAGTTATAAGTTCTAATACGTTCGGAGCGATCCCCACTACCAACTTGAGATTTACGATCGGCGGCCATTTCATTGTGCTTGCGCTCTTGTTCAGCTTGCAAAATTCTAGAAGCTAAAACTTTCATGGCTTGGGCTTTATTTTTATGCTGGGATTTTTCGTCTTGACAAGTTACAACAGTTCCAGTTGGAATATGGGTAATTCTAACAGCAGATTCTGTTTTATTGACGTGCTGTCCACCAGCGCCAGAAGCTCTATAAAAATCAATGCGTAAATCATCTTGCTTTATATCAACATCAACTTCTTCAGCTTCAGGCATAACAGCAACAGTGGCGGCTGATGTGTGAATACGACCTTGTGATTCTGTGGCAGGAACTCTTTGCACCCTATGTGTTCCTGATTCAAACTTTAAACGGCTATAAACTTTTTGCCCTGAAATAAGAGCAATTATTTCCTTAAATCCTCCATTATCTGAAGGATTTTCACTCATTATTTCTACTTTCCAGCGCATAATTTCAGCATAACGGCAATACATTCTAAAAAGGTCACCGGCAAAAATTGCTGCTTCTTCCCCGCCAGTTCCGGCTCTGATTTCAAGAACAATATTTTTTTCGTCCATAGGGTCAACGGGTAAAAGCATTATTTTAAGCACTTGCTCAAAATTTGGGATTTGTTCTTTCAAACTAGCCAGCTCCTCTTCAGCCATGGCTCTTATGTCAGCATCACTGTCTTGGAGTAGTATTTTATTTTCTTCAAATTGAATTTTTGCACTCTTATAAGAGCGATATTTTTCAACCACATCACCTAGGTTAGCATGAGCTTTTGTGATTTTTTTATAACGCTCTTGATCTTCAAAAATACTTGGGTCAGCAAGTTCATTTTCATAATCTACATATTGTTTTTCCATGCTTTCTAGTTTATCAAACATAATTATTTCCCTAGGTTATTATAAAAAAAATTGAAATTTCAATAAATTTATATATATAAAATTAAAAAGGCCTCCTCGAAAAAACCTATGAGGCATACGAGGAGGCATTAAATACATTCCATTTTGCCTCACGGCAAAATGAATATTTATTTACTATCAAATTTGGCGTATTTGGTGCGAAAGCGTTCAATTCTACCGGCTGTATCCACAAAGCGTTGCTTGCCTGTGTAAAATGGGTGGCAATTGGAACAAATTTCTGTGTGAACATTTTCACCCTTGGTGGAAACTGCATCAATTTGAAAACCGCACGCACAATTAATTTTTGCATTGTGCACTTTTGGATGGATTTCTTTTTTCATTTTTTATCTCCTAGCAATGCTTATGGCTTAGCCTTTTTTGCATTGACTAATTATTATATTTTGTCGAAAAGTAATATAAGTCCTATTTTTCAGCTTGGCAAGTCTTTTCTTGCCATAATTAATGCGGACTGTTTATAAAATCTTTAGGTAATAATTCCAAGATGGCTTCTACACATTCTGAAGGACTTTTTGTATCGGCATCAACAATAAAGTGAGCATATTTCCTGTATAGAGCTTCCCTTTCATAAAATAAGTCTTCAATTGTCTGCCCTGGAGCGATGGCCAGTCCTCGGTCGGGGTTTTGGGCTATGCGCTCCAAAATCAATTTTAACCCAACATTCAAAAAAACTATTTTTCCAAGACTTGCTAAATGCTTCATTCCATCTTCACGATAAATGACAGATCCACCGGTTGCAATGACTGCTCTATTTAATCTAAGCCTTTTTATACAATAACTTTCTGCTTCTAAAAATTCATCTTTACTTAGTGAATCAGTCACATTTTGCAAAGTTGTTCCATAAATTGACTCAATAATATAGTCGCTATCAACAAAGGCCCAACCAATTTTTTTTGCTAAGGCTCTTGAAATAGTAGTTTTACCCGCTCCGGCCATGCCAATTAATATAATGCAAGGCTTTTTTTCACCAGCTTCAATTAGTTTTGGCAAGGTCATAAACTCTCCATTTTAAGCTTTTAAACAGAAAAGCATTA
>CAYJHF010000002.1:30171-41252 GCA_964369905.1 uncultured Mailhella sp.
AATAAAAGGGCATTTAAATTGCAGACCGGAGAAATAAAAAATTAACGTTTTGAATATTGGTAGCGAGCTCTAGCAGCAGCCAAACCATATTTTTTACGTTCTTTCTTACGAGCATCACGAGTTAAAAATCCGGCACGCTTCAAAGCTGGACGTAGTTCAGCATCGGCTTGCAAAAGAGCACGAGAAATACCATGACGCACAGCTTCAGCTTGTCCGCTAACTCCACCACCTTTAACATTAACTTTAATGTCATATTTTTCAACATTTTTTGTTAATACTAATGGTTGACGAATAATCATTTGCAAGGTTTTGCGAGGAAAATATTGTTCCATGGGACGTCCATTAATTTCAATATTTCCGCTGCCTGGGTATAAACGGGTACGCGCTGTTGCTGTTTTACGGCGTCCTGTTCCGTAATCAAATTGAGTAGACATAAGGTTCTAGCTCCTAACTTTGAAATGTCAAAGACTTAGGTTCTTGGGCAACGTGTGGATGCTCAGAACCGGCATAAATTTTTAATTTTTTAAGCATAGCACGTCCAAGGCGGTTTCTTGGTAACATACCACGCACAGCAGCTCTTAAAACTTCTTCAGGCTTTTTAGCCAATTGGTTTTCAAGACTAACTGCTTTTAAGCTTCCCACATAGCCGGAATGGCTATAATAATTCTTTTGTTTAAGTTTATTGCCGGTTACTTTAATTTTTTCACAGTTAACCACAACAATAAAATCGCCATTGTCCATGTGGTGAGCAAATTCAGGCTTATGCTTACCACGTAGGCGGTGAGCAATTTGAGAAGCAAGGCGTCCTAAAATTTGATCATTAGCATCAACCAAAAACCATTCACGATTAATGTTTTCTGGTGTTGGGCTATAAGTTTTCATGTATATTTCTCCTGTCTCGCTATAATCGCAAAGAGGTTTAATAGAGTTTTTTTATTTAACTGTCAACAAAAAAAGATAGAATAAAAAAAAATATTCCCAAAGTCTTAAAAATTCATGCGTAACGGTTGCACAATTTGTTTGAAACTTATACCTGAATTATTTAAAATATGCACGCTTTTTCTTGCTAAAAAAAAATTTTTTCCTTAATATAGTTTTCAACAAAGAATGCGAACAAAATTCTATTTTTTTTAACCTCAAATTATTAACCAAGGCATTATTATGACAAAAATCCGCAAAAGTTTATTGCAATTTATTTTTTCCGGCTCTTATATGAGGCGCTGGAATGATAAACTTCGGCCGGTGGAACTTTATGAAATAGATAAACAGGCTCATAAAATGTTAATCACATTTTTTTTATACCGTTTGCAATGCCGAAATTTGGATAAGGAAGAAAGTCTTGCCTTAGGCGAAGAGTTAATTGAAGGTTGCCTTTTTGATTATTTTTATCGCTTAGTTATTACAGACATTAAACCACCTATTTACTATAGAATTTGTGAAAACAGAGAGCATTTTGAAGAACTTAGCTCTTGGGTTTTAAAGGAACTTGAACCAATTATCAGACCTGCAGGTGAGGAATTTTGGCAAAAACTTATTTCTTACCATCAAAATAAATTCTTGCAAGAAGAACAAAGCCTCTCCACTAAAATTTTAACAGCTGCTCATCTTTATGCTTCAAAATGGGAATTTAATCTCATTCGCACTTTAAATTATTTTGATGAAGAGTTGCGTGATATTGATAGCTCTTTCACTGAACAGTTGCAAGCCATGCGCGATATTGATGGAGTAGATCACTTGCTTGCCTCCTCAGATGATCCCTTTGTGCGCATAATTAATCTTTGCGGCCAATTACGTTTTCAAATTCGTTGGTCACAAACTTCAAGAGTTCCTGAAACTTCTGTTTTAGGACATATGTTTGTGGTGGCTGCTTGCTCTTACTTCTTATCTCTTGATCTCAATCTTTGCAAAGCCAGAAGCATTAATAATTTCTTTGCCGGATTAATGCACGATTTACCTGAATTACTTACCCGTGATATTATAAATCCTGTTAAAAATTCCGTTGATTACCTGCCACATCTCATTCACCAATATGAAAAAAATGAACTGGAAAGACGTATTTTAGTTCCACTGCAAATGGCAGGCTATGATGATATTGTTCAGCGTATTGTTTATTATTTGGGTATAGAATCCCAATCTGAATACAAGGAAACAATTTATGACATACATGGAAATGTTCATGCAATAAAGTCATTTGAAGAATTGGATAATAATTTTAATTTGGATCAATTTGATGGCAAAGACGGTCAGCTAATTAAAGCTTGCGATACTTTGGCAGCTTTTTTAGAAGTGCACAACTCCATTTACCACGGTGTTTCTTCGCGCTATTTACACGAAGCCATGTCAAGGATTAGAAATCAGTGTAAAAATATACAATTGGGACATTTCAACTTCAAAACACTTTTAGCCGACTTTGATTAGCATTTTTTTTGAATTTGTTTATAAATCCATTAATATTTTAAATCCTATGGCTATTAATATTGTTCCGCCAATTAAATTGGCATTATTTGACAATATAAAGAATTTTTGCGCAATTAGTTTACTACATTGCATGGCCAAAAATGTTGTTATAAAACAAATAATTCCTATAATTATTGACGGTATAAGCACTGCTTGTCCAAGGCTTGCAAAAGAAATACCAACAGCCAAAGCATCAAGACTGGTAGCAATGGCCAAAACCATAATTGCCAAGCCTTTGGTAGGTATACTTTCTGGAACTCCTAAGCTACTGCCAGATTTTTTATGATCATAAATCATCTTTACACCAAGACCAAATAAGAGAGCAAAAGAAATAAACTTTGAATAGTCAACAATGGAGCTTTGAAAATTATACATCATAAGCCAACCGACAAGGGGCATAACAAACTGGAAAAAGCCAAAATAGGCCGACATACGCAATATGTGCGAAATACTATTAAAACCTTGTAAACTGGTTGCTAAAGCCACTGAAAAAGCGTCAGCCGAAAGGGCCAACGCAATTAAAATTATCTCAAAATTAACCATTAATTAATACTACCTAAATTTATACTACCTATGACAACATATATTATATGGTTGCTTTAAACTCTGCCGGCCATCATTTCATATTGCTTTGCAGCATAGGCTCTTTCTTTTTTCTCCCTTTCTGTATAGTTCATTTCACTATTCTGAAGCAAGTTATTTTTAACACTATTTTCATTTGAATTGCTGCTTATAAGGTTATAAAGCTCCTCTTGGTTTATAAAATTACTACCTATCATGGAAGTAAGATTTGCCTGTGCATCGCTTGGCTTATTTCCCTTTTTGCTCTTGGCATCACCTAAATCTGTAGAGTTTTGTAGGCTATTTTCAGCATCTATTTTTTCTTGCAAAGTTTTGGCATATTCAAAAAGAGAGTTAGATATTTCTGCATATCCTTGTGCTTTTGTTTCATCTTCTTCACTTTGGGATTGATCTGAATATTTTCTGGCTAAATCTTGTACAATTCCAAGTAACTCTTCATCTTGTAAAGAAGGAATTCTGGTTTTTGCAGACTCAACAGCAGCTCTAACATTACCGCCATTTTCCTCTAAAGCCTCTTGAAAGTATAATTCAAAAAATTCAGTTTTGGTTTCTAAAAGAGCATCACTTATGCTGGTTCCGGATTTTATTTTGGCTAAAACACTGTCTACAAAACTTTGATCAGTTTTTTCTACTTCATTTGAAGAAATATTTGTGGTATTTTGTTGAGAATTTGAGTTTGCATCTTGTAATGACTGATCAGACAGACTTACACTATCCGCAGTAGAAGCCATAAGTGCATCATTAAAAATATTACTTTGGGTAGATGTGTTTAGTTGAGAGTTTATATTGTTTTGTTGTTCAGAGCTTGGAAAAAAAATAGAATTAGTTGTGGTAGAACCTGAAACTTGCATAATGTGCCCTCCATACGGCAAAATTTTCCCCTCAACGTTCATTTTGCAAATATTATTCCAACTTGAATTCTTTACTTAATTAGTTCACGCTGAAAAAATCAAAACTGACTTTTTCAGCATCGACTAATTAGTGGTTACGGTTTTCATAAAAGAAAATTTTTTTTAAAAAAAACTTGCTTTTTTTTAAAAAAATAATTATCTTTTCCTCTTTCCTAATCACAATTTAACGAATAGGAACAGAGCATAGAAAAAATTGAGTAATCAATTCAAGTAGATAGCAAAACATAACAAAATTCTTCCTTTCTCACAAAGAGTTAGGTTGAGACTTTTTTTTATGTTTTTTTGGCGTTAATAATTTGTATTAGAATTGTGTTAATACTAAAGAACAAAAGTTCTACCACTTAATTAGTTGATTTTATATGAAATTAATTAATTTACCTGACGGCGAATTTTTCTCCGGCATAATACCTGCAGAAATGCAGGCCAAGCAATTTTGAGGTACTGTAATGGGCCAACTCACGAAGCAATTCGGCAAGATTAAGGTTTCCATCCCTATTCCCCATCTACTTAATTTACAAGTAGAGTCATACAAACTTTTTTTACAAGAAGGACGCACCGAGCGTGTGCGTGATGAGGGTTTGGAGGGTGTTTTTAATTCTGTATTTCCCATTGAGGATTACAATAAAACAGCTAGTTTAGAATATTTAGGCTATGAAATAAGCGAACCTAAATATGACCAAGCTGAATGTATTTCTAAGGGTTTAACTTTTGAAGCACCAATTAGAATAAAAGTTAGACTTGACGTCTATGATGTAGATGAAGAAACAAAAAATCGTACATTTAGAGACGGCAAAGAGCAATACATTTATTTTGGAACTTTACCTTTGATGACCGAAAAGGGTACTTTTATTATAAATGGAACAGAGCGTGTTATTGTTAACCAATTACAACGCTCTCCCGGCATTATTTTTGAGCATGATGGTGGTAAAACCCACACTTCACACAAAGTCTTGTATTCATGTAGAGTTATTCCCATGCGCGGTTCATGGCTTGACTTTGACTTTGACCATAAGGACATTTTATATGTGCGTATAGACCGTAGACGCAAAATGCCGGCCACGGTTTTGTTAAAAGCTATGGGCATGACCAAAACAGAAATTTTGGATACTTTCTACAAAAAAGAAACTTATAAGCTTGAGGGTGAGCAAGTTTTTTGGAAAATCCAAAAGGAAATGTATCGCAAGGAAGCTTCTTTTGCTGATGTGCTGAAAGCCGATGGCAGTGTGTTAATTAAAAAGGGTAAAATGCTGACCCAAAGAGATTGGCGCAACCTTTGCGATTCTGAGCATGAATATTTGGAAGTGGCACCCAATTCAATATTAGGACTTTTCCTTGCCACTGACATTGTTAATGAAAATACAGGTGAAATTTTAGCTGAGGCTGGAGATGAAATTAATTCAAGTATTATAAATGATTGTATTGAAGCAAACATTACTGAACTCTCCATTTTACATACCAAGGGTTCAGACACGTCCTCTTCCATTAGAGATACTTTAGCCATTGATAAAACCAATGGCCTTGAGAAGGCGCAAGAAGAGATTTATCGTCGTTTACGCCCAAGCTCTCCTCCCACTGCTGAAATTGCCACCACATATTTTGAAAACCTATTCCGCAATGTGGATTATTATGATTTATCATCTGTGGGACGTTATAAATTAAATCAACGCCTTGGATTAAAAGATGACAATACAACTCGCACATTAACCGATAATGATATTTTAACTGCCATTAAAGTCTTGGTAACCATGAAAGACAACCATTCTTTGGCAGATGATATAGATCACCTTGGCAACCGTAGGGTTCGCTTGGTGGGTGAATTGGTAGAAAATCAATATCGCATTGGTTTGGTAAGAATGGAAAGAGCCATTAAGGAAAGAATGAGTATTCAAGAAGTTACAGCATTAATGCCCCACGACTTGATCAATCCAAAACCTGTGGCCGCTGTACTTAAAGAATTTTTTGGCACAAGCCAATTATCACAATTTATGGATCAAACCAATGCCCTTTCAGAAGTTACACACAAACGCCGTCTTTCAGCCCTTGGCCCCGGCGGACTTACTCGTGAAAGAGCAGGCTTTGAAGTGCGTGACGTACACACTTCGCACTATGGCAGAATTTGCCCCATTGAAACACCTGAAGGTCCAAATATTGGTTTGATTGTTTCTTTAACAACATTTGCCAAGGTAAATGAGTTTGGTTTTATTGAAACACCCTATAGAGTGGTTGAAGACGGTAAGATTACCGATAAAATAATTCATATTGATGCCACAAGGGAATTGAACCAAATTATAGCTCAAGCCAATGCTGAAACAGAAAGAGACGGAACCTTAAAGGGTGAATATATTCCGGCTCGTTCCACCGGCGGTGATGTGCTTATGGTTGATAAGCAAGAAGTTACTTTGCAGGACATTTCCCCAAGTCAAATGGTTTCTATTTCTGCTGCCCTAATTCCATTCTTAGAGCATGACGACGCTAACCGTGCTTTGATGGGTTCAAATATGCAGCGTCAAGCTGTACCTTTGTTGCGTGCCGAACGCCCCTTGGTTGGCACAGGCATGGAAATTGATGTGGCCAGAGACTCAGGTGCTTGCTTAGTTGCCGAAGGTGATGGAGTTGTTCGTTATGCAGACGCTGAAGTGGTTATTGTGGCCTATGATGATTTATACTTAGAAGAGCATGGTGGAATAAAAACTTATAACCTCTTGAAATATCACAAATCAAATCAAAACTCTTGTTTTGGACAAAAGCCATCATGTGTTCCTTGGCAAAGGGTGAAAAAAGGCGATATTCTGGCTGACGGCCCGGGCATAGACAAAGGGGAGCTTGCCCTTGGTAAAAACCTTACCGTTGCTTTTATGCCATGGTGTGGATTTAACTATGAGGATAGTGTGCTTATTTCCGAAAGAATAGTTAAGGAAGACACTTATACTTCTGTGCATATTGAGGAATTTGAAGTTGTTGCCCGTGATACTAAGTTAGGCCCTGAGGAAATCACCCGAGATATTCCCAATGTCAGCGAAGATATGTTGCGCAACTTGGACGGCAGTGGAGTAATCAGAATTGGTGCTCCTGTAAAGCCTGATGATATTTTGGTGGGTAAAATTACTCCTAAGGGTGAAACCCAACTAACTCCTGAAGAAAAACTGCTCAGGGCCATTTTTGGTGATAAGGCCAGAGATGTAAAAAATACCTCATTAAAAGTTCCTCCTGGAATTGAGGGGACAGTCATTGATGTTAAACTCTTTAATCGTCGCTCCGGTGAAAAAGATGAAAGAACACATCTAATTGAAGAGCAAGAAATTGTTAAGCTTGATCGCAAAGAAGCAGATCACATGAAAGCTTTAACCCAACGCACCAGAGAGCGTATGCGTCCCATTTGTGAAAATCAAATGCTGGCCGTTGAGATTGCCGGAAAACGCAAGGGTGAAGTTTTAGCTGCTGCCGACAGTGTTTTAACATGGGACATAATGGAAACTTTGCCCATTAAAAAACTGGTAGCTGTCTTCAAAGATCAAGCAATAAATGATGAAATTGCAAAAATGTTAGATGCTTATGATAAGCAAATTGACATTATAAGCAAACTCTATGAAGCCAAAAGAGAAAAAGTAACCGAAGGGGACGATTTGCCTCCCGGCGTTATTAAAATGGCTAAAGTATATATTGCGGTGAAACGTAAGCTTTCTGTGGGCGATAAAATGGCCGGACGCCATGGTAATAAGGGTGTTGTTTCATGTATTTTACCTGAAGAAGATATGCCATTTTTTGCCGACGGTCGCCCTGTGGACATTGTGCTAAACCCACTTGGTGTGCCATCGCGTATGAATATTGGACAGATTTTGGAAACTCACTTAGGTTGGGCGGCCAAAGAGCTTGGTATTCAGTTAGCAAATATGATTGATAGTGGTTCAGGACTTGATGTGGTTCGCAGAGAAGTTAAGGATATTTTCTCCACTGACATGGCGGACATGAATATCAATGAACTTGTGGATAGCATGGACGACGATACTTTTAAAAAGGCTGTTTGTGAGCTTCGCAACGGTATTGTAACTAAAACTCCTGTATTTGACGGTGCTCAAGAGTCTTCCATTTGGAATTGGCTTGAAAGAGCAGGCTTACCCAATGATGGTAAGAGCCTACTTTATGACGGACGCACCGGAGAGCCATTTTCTAACCGTGTAACCACAGGGGTAATGTACTACCTCAAATTACACCACTTAGTTGATGAAAAAATTCACGCCCGTTCCACAGGACCATACTCCTTAGTAACCCAACAGCCACTCGGTGGTAAGGCCCAATTTGGTGGTCAACGTCTTGGGGAAATGGAAGTTTGGGCTCTTGAGGCCTATGGTGCTTCCTATCTCTTGCAAGAGTTCTTAACCGTAAAGTCTGACGACGTTGCAGGACGTGTAAAAATGTATGAAAAGATTGTCAAGGGCGATAATTTCCTTGAGGCAGGATTGCCGGAATCTTTCAATGTTTTGGTTAAAGAGCTTATGAGCCTTGGACTTAACGTGAATTTACATCAAGAAGATGGAAAAAAACGCCCCAAGCGTAACAGTTTTGTGGTTCCGGCCATAGAACATGAAGATGAATAAGTTTGATTGCCGAAAAAATAGGTAATTGAATTAATATATAGTTGGTGGGAGCTACAAAACTCCCACTAAGCCATAATTTCAAAAAATAAAATGAAATTATCACCATTAACCTTTGATGATTGCTCTATACACAAGATTGTAAATAGCTTTCGACATAAGGGAGTAAATAAATGAGTTTGGACGATTTGTTCTCTGTGCGCAATAGCACAAACACAGGTGTAGCCAATATTCGCAACTTAAAAGCCATTCAAATCACCATTGCCAGCCCTGAAAATATTAGAGAATGGTCTTTTGGTGAGGTAAAAAAACCTGAAACCATTAACTACCGCACTTTTAAACCTGAGCGTGATGGACTTTTTTGTGCTAAAATCTTTGGCCCTGTAAAAGACTATGAGTGTAATTGCGGAAAATATAAACGCATGAAGCATCGTGGCATTGTGTGTGAAAAGTGTGGAGTTGAAGTAATTGCTTCAAAAGTTCGCCGTGAAAGAATGGGACATATTGAGCTAGCCGCTCCGGTTGCTCACATTTGGTTCTTAAAAACCTTACCCTCAAAAATTGGTATGCTTCTTGACATGACAATGAATGACTTGGAAAAAGTTCTTTACTTTGATTCCTTTATTGTTTTAGATCCGGGCAATACAAATTTAGAAAAATTACAAGTTATTTCAGAAGATTTTTACTATCAAACCATTGAGCGTTTTGGTGAAGATGCCTTTAGAGTTGGCATGGGAGCTGAAGCTGTTAGAGAACTTTTGGAAGAAATAAATCTTGAAGCATTAAAAACTGAACTTCGTGATGAATCTCAGATAACTAAGAGCCAAACCAAGAAGAAAAAACTTACTAAAAGGCTAAAAGTTGTTGAATCATTTATTGAATCAAACAATAAACCAGAGTGGATGATTTTGGAAGTTATTCCGGTTATTCCACCCGATTTACGCCCCTTAGTTCCCCTAGACGGCGGACGTTTTGCAACATCTGATTTAAATGATTTATATAGAAGAGTTATCAACAGAAACAATCGTTTAAAACGCCTCAAAGAGCTTGGAGCTCCCGACATTATCATTCGTAATGAAAAAAGAATGTTGCAAGAGGCTGTTGACGCTTTATTTGACAATGGTCGCCGTGGCAGAGCCATCACAGGAACCAATGGACGAGCCTTAAAATCCCTATCTGATATGATTAAGGGTAAACAAGGACGTTTTCGTCAAAACCTTCTTGGAAAGCGTGTTGACTATTCAGGCCGTTCCGTTATTGTGGTTGGTCCAAACCTCAAACTACACCAATGTGGATTACCAAAGAAAATGGCCCTTGAACTCTTCAAACCATTTATCTACTCCGAGCTAGAAAAAAGAGGCCATGCCTCAACCATTAAAAGTGCTAAAAAAATGGTGGAAAGAGAAGAGTTGGTAGTTTGGGATATTCTATCCGAAGTAGTTAGGGAATACCCCATCTTATTAAACCGTGCTCCTACTCTTCACCGTCTAGGTATTCAAGCCTTTGAACCACTTCTTGTTGAAGGAAAAGCCATTCAATTACACCCCTTGGTGTGTACAGCTTATAATGCAGACTTTGACGGTGACCAAATGGCCGTGCACATTCCACTTTCTGTGGAAGCACAAATTGAATGTAGGGTTCTAATGATGAGCACCAATAACATTCTCTCCCCTGCCAACGGAAATCCGGTTATTATTCCATCACAGGACATTGTGCTTGGTCTATATTATATGACTGTGGATCGCTCCTTTGAAAAGGGTGAAGGCATGGTATTTTGTGCACCTTGGGAAGTTGAAGCTGCTTTTGATGCAGGTTGCGTTGACCTACACGCCAGAATTAAAGTGCGCATGGAAAATGATGAAATGGTGGACACAACAGTGGGACGAATCTTGGTTTGGGAAAGACTTCCCCATTCCTTGCCCTTTAAAGAAGTAAATACCATATTAACCAAGAAAACCATTGGTAGACTTGTTAGTATTTGCTATGAATTATCAGGCATTAAAGCCACTGTTATTCTCTGCGACAGGTTAAAAGCCATTGGTTATGAATTTGCCACAAGAGCAGGCGTAACCATTGGGGTTAAAGACATGATTATTCCTTCCAAAAAGAAGAATATCATTGCCAAAGCCCAAGCAGAAGTTGATGACATTACAAGACAATATCGTGACGGTATTGTTACCAGAACAGAAAAATATAACAAAGTTATTGACGTTTGGACCAATACCACAGATGTGGTTTCCAAAGAAATGGTAAAGGAAATTTCCATTGATAAAATGACCGGACCAAATGGGGAAGTTAAAGAAGACGTAAGTTTCAACCCCATCTACATGATGTCCAACTCAGGAGCCAGAGGTAATGCTGACCAAATGCGTCAGCTAGCCGGTATGCGTGGGCTAATGGCTAAACCGTCAGGTGACATTTTGGAAACTCCCATCACTTCAAGTTTCCGTGAAGGACTTACAGTTTTACAATACTTTAACTCCACCCACGGAGCTAGAAAAGGTTTGGCCGATACAGCTCTAAAAACAGCTAACTCAGG
>CAYJHF010000002.1:41262-43553 GCA_964369905.1 uncultured Mailhella sp.
CCGCCGTTTGGTTGACGTGGTACAAGATGTAATTATTTCTATGGACGACTGCGAAACCGTAGACGGCATCGAAATGTCCCCAGTTATGGAAGGGACTGAAGTTAAAATTCCACTTAAAGAAAGAGTTTTAGGCAGAACACTGCTTTATTCTGTGTATGACCCTGTTAGTAAGGAAGAAGTTTATCCTGAAAATACTATGATCACAGAAAAAATTGGTACACACCTCGAAGAAATGGCAATTCCTTCCGTAACAATACGTTCAGCCCTTACTTGTAAATCTGAGCGTGGCATTTGTGCTAAATGTTATGGACGAGATTTGGCCAGAGGACATCTTGTTAACGTGGGTGAAACTGTTGGAACTATTGCCGCCCAATCCATTGGAGAGCCAGGAACTCAGCTCACCATGAGAACATTCCACATTGGTGGAACTGCCTCTCGTATGGTTGAGCAATCAAGCTATGATGCTCAGCACACAGGTAGAGTTATTTTATCAAGAATACGCTCTGTTGTGAACAAAGAAGGACAAACCATTGTGCTTGGCAAAAGTGGACAAATCAGCATTGTTGATGAGCAAGGCAGAGAAAGGGAAAAATATACCTTACCTAACGGCGCTCGTCTATTTGTCAATGATCAACAAGAAGTTAGCAAGGGAACACGCCTTGCAGAATGGGAACCCTCAGTTGAACCATACGTTTCCGAAGTTGACGGAACAGTGCGCTTTGCAGATATTATTGACGGTAAAACCGTACAAGAAAAAATGGACGAAGCCACACACCAAACTTCACAAATTATTATTGACTACAGAACTACACACTTCCGCCCTGCTGTTTCTATAGTTGATGAAAATGGAGTTATAAAAACCCGTCCGGGCGCTCAAGGCACAAGCCTTATGGTTCCTGCAACTACAACAATGCCGGTTGGTGCTATTCTCATGGTTAAAGAGGGTGAACAAATTTCAGCCGGTGATATTATAGCTCGTAAGCCTCGTGAATCTTCCAAAACAAAGGACATCGTTGGTGGTTTACCAAGGGTTGCCGAACTGTTTGAAGTGCGTAAACCCAAGGATATGGCCGTTGTTTCTGAAATTGCAGGCTCTGTTGAGTTCATCGGCGAGGCCAAAGGCAAAAGAAAGATTGTGGTAACTCCTGACACAGGAGAGCCAAAAGAATACTTAGTGCCAAAAGGTAAGCATATTATTGTAACAGATGGGGACTTTGTAGACTCAGGTGACCTTTTAACCGAAGGACATCCTGAACTGCACGACATTTTACGCACCAAGGGCGAAAAACACTTAGCTAAATACCTTGTGGACGAAATCCAAGAAGTTTATCGCTTCCAAGGTGTTAGCATTGACGACAAGCATATTGAAATCATTGTGCGCCAAATGCTCAAAAAAGTACTTGTTCTTGATCCGGGCGAAACAACTTTCCTTGTTGGTGAGCAAGTGGACAAAATTGAATTTAGAGAAGAAAACAAAAAGGTTGTGGAGGAAGGCAGGCAGCCAGCTGTGGCCGAACCCTTGGTACTTGGAATTACCCAAGCCTCACTCTCATCTCTATCATGGGTTGCAGCTGCTTCTTTCCAAGAAACCACCAAGGTACTTACAGAAGCCTCACTCAAAGGTAAACACGATCCTTTGCGTGGCCTAAAAGAAAACGTAATTGTTGGACGATTAATTCCGGCAGGAACAGGCTACCGTGAATATGTGCACCAAGAAATTGAAGTGCCAGATCAAAAAGAAAGACCGGACAAATTCCTCGAAGATTTAGAAGAAAATCCAATCCTCGTTGAAATTGATGCTGACTAGATAGCCATTGTTAATAAAATAACAAAAAAAACATGAAAAAATCCACAAGAAATAAGCTATTTCTTGTGGATTTTGACTTTATAAATGAATTCTAAGTTTCAGCTGGAGCATTTTCAATCATTGTTAAATAATCCACACTAGAGCTTACAGCTTTAATTAGTCGGTGCTGAAAATAATAATAACTATCTGTTAGCAAAGAATATTTTTATCATAAAACACTAAAAAATTTGCAAGAAATAAGCATGGGAAATGCAATTTTTTTGCAGATTTTGAATTTAAAAAAAGATTTTGAAGCATCGGCTATCCAAAGTTGTAAAGTGAGCCACAATTTACTTGTGGCGTTCACAACGTGGCACTTGAAGGCAACGTGCCTTTCTGAAAAAATCAAAAATTGACTTTTTCAGCGTGGACTAATTAGCCTCTGCTGAAAACTTTTTTTGCACCAAACTTTTGCAAGTAGATTGCACATTCCCTGCTTATTTTT
>CAYJHF010000003.1:0-30180 GCA_964369905.1 uncultured Mailhella sp.
ATGCATTTTCCTATCACATTTGTTATTAAAACAGAGAAGAATAAAAAAGTGATACAAAATGAATTGCTTCAATATATTGAAATAAAATCAGGTGGAATGGAAGTAATCAAACAAAGATATATTAATGCCATTGAAGAAATTATAACTATCAATGAATTAAAAGACTGGCTTAGCTCTTTAGATGAACTCTCAATCAATGACCTAATAAAAGATATTGATTTTTATTATAAAATGGAACTACATCTTGAATTTGAAGATGAGCTGAATACAGAAGATTAAACACCACAACTTTACTGTGCAAAACTCTATCTTTAGGAAAATTTTATATGCCCAACTTTATAAATCATAGTATTATTATCCCAATTTATAATGCGCCACGTGAAGTGAGTGATTGTTTTACATCTATAGCCAAGGCCATAAATTTTGCTGAGGTAGAGCTTATTTTAATTGATGATGCTTCCCAGCTTGAAACTAAGGAGCTTATTCAAAATTTTGTTTTAAAAAATCCTGAGGTACAGCATATTGTTCACGCAGAAAATTGCGGATATTTAGCCACGGTAAATGAGGGTCTAAGTTTAGCTAAGGGTGATGTGATTACATTATTAAATAGCGATACAACAATTCCCAATTTCTTTTCCAAGAGGGTGCTTGACTGTTTTAACCACAAGGAGAATATTGGTGTTGCTAGTCCGATTTTAGCCAAGGGCATACCTTTTTCAATTCCCCTTTTAAAAGGATTAGCACCTCAAGATGTGGATAAAATGGATAAGTTAATCCGAGAAAATAAGCCTTTATATCCTACAATTATTTTTCCGGACGGGGCTTGTTTTTCTATTTCTAGGCCATGTTTAGAAAAAGTGGGATATTTTGATTCTTCTTATCAAAGTGGATATTTTGAAGAGTTAGATTTTTCCATGCGAGCTGTAGAGCAGGGTTTTAGCACCGTTTTTATAGATAATTTATATGTGTATCACCGCTCACACGCTTCATTTAGTTCAGACAAAACTAAGGAACTTATGGCGCGCAACAAGAAAATATTTATGGAAAAGTGGGGCAATAAGTATTTAGAACTTTATAAATTTTTCCCAAAATCAGAGCATAAAAAAAGAATTTACAGCAAATTTTATCCTCTGTCTTACTACTACTATACTTGCTTTTTGTTAAAGCTTTCAAAATTTATTCCAATTACTTCCCTTAGACGAAAAATCAGGCAAAAATATCAATAATAACTTAGTTCACGCTGAAAAAGTCAATTTTTGACTTTTTCTACAAAGGCACGTTGCCTCCAAGTGCCACGTTGTGGACGCCACAAGTGAATTGTGGCTCACTTTACGGCACGCAAAGCTGACGCATTTACTTACAGCTTTATTAGGGTATTTTTGGAAAAGAATTGTCTTAAAATGCCCTAAAAACTTTATTGAAACTGCTCTAGAATAAAAACATTTTTAATAGATATTTATTATATTTTTCAGCATCGACTAAGTTAATTTATTGTGATATTTAATATAAAACTTAAGCTAATTTTTATTTGCCAATTTGCCTTAAATTGGTTATATTACGGCAGTTGATTATATTTTCTGAAACCTTGGATTAGTCAAGTAATTATAATATGCAGTCTATAAGTAAATTTTTTTTATATAAAATGATTGGCTCTTTAGCTTTTTCAAAAGCTTTATTTAGAGCGCCTTTTTCCATGGGCATGATTTGTCCAAGCAGTCCTTTTTTAACTAAAAAACTGGCCAATCAAATCCCCAAGTCAACTATTGTTAAGCTTCAACAACAAAACCAAATGGTCAATGCTGGGGAAATAGATGATGAAAAGCAGGCCTTTGTAGTTGAGCTTGGAGCAGGAACAGGAGCTGTAACCAAGGCTATTTTAAATCGTGGTGTGCCACCCTCACACCTCTTGGTTTTTGAAAAAAATAAAACCATGGCCGGCTTATTAAAGCAACGCTTTCCGGGTATTAGAATTATCCAAGATGATGCTGCAAATATGAAAGATTATTTACCAAAAAATGCTTATATTGCCGCCATTATTTCTTCTTTACCCTTTGTTTCACTGCCAAAAAACGTGAGTGATAATATAATTTTTGCCATTAAAAACGTGCTTGAGGATAATTTACTTATTCAATATACTTATGCCTTAAACCAAAAAACTTTACTTGAAGAAAGAGGCTTTATAGTTAATAAAAAACACACTGTTTGGTTAAATCTACCACCTGCCCATGTAATGTGTTATACATTTTCAGCATCGGTTGATTAACTGAGGCTTGAAAACTCTTCCTTATTAAATTTAATTTTATTAACAATATGTTATCATATTTTTCAGCATCGGTTAATTATAATATTGGGTAAGTCATCAATATAGTTAATGCTGGCATAAATATTATAAACGGTTTGTAAAAGCTTCTCATTGAGCACTTCTTTGGGGCTACCTTGAGCAAAAAAATTACCTTGATGCATTATTATTAGTTTATCACTAAATCTGGTTGCTAAATTTAGGTTATGTTCGGCAATAAGTACAATTTTCTTATCTTCAAGGCATATTTTTCTTAATAGTTCGTAAATTTCAAGTTGATAATAAATATCTAAATTATTGGTGGGTTCATCTAGAAGCAAAATTGGAGTTTCCTGTACTAAGGCTTTGGCTAGAAATACTTTTTGCCTTTCTCCTCCCGATAATTCATCAATATAGCGGTTTCGCCAAGCACAAATATCAAAGCGTAATAACATTTCTTCAACCTTGGCCACATCTTTCTTGCTTGGCATAAAACGAATGTAGGGGCTTCTACCCATAAGTAAAACTTGCTGAACTGTTAATGGAGCTTCTGGTATATTTTGTGGAATATAGGCTACATATTTAGCAAGTTGTTTTATTGACAACTTAGTTAAATCAAGTTCATTATAATATAGCGAACCATGTTTTAAGGGTAAAATTCTTGCCAAAGCACGGATTAATGTGCTTTTTCCAGAGCCATTTGGGCCTAGAACACAATTTAAACTGCCTGCTTGTAAGCATAAATTAAGGTTAGAAAAAAGTGGGGCATTGGGAATTTGAAAGGAAAGGGAAGTGGCTCTTAGCATTATAAATACCTGCCTTGATGACTTCTGATTAATTGGAACAAAAAGAATGGGCCACCAATTAGTGCAGTCATAATTCCAACCGGCAATTCTTGTGGCCAGAGCATAAATCTTGACACGGAGTCAGCAAGTAATAAAAGAAGTGCTCCTAGCAACATGGAGGTCGGAACAAGAAAATAATGATTGGAACCAAACATCGTTCTGGCAATATGCGGGGCAATTAAACCTATAAAACCAATAGCTCCACAAAATGCAACAATGGTGGCACAAACAATGGTGGAAAGAATTAAAGAATATAGGCGTACTTTTTTTACATCTATTCCGATAGCCATGGCATTTTCTTCGCCCAGCAAAAGACTGTTCAAGGAAGTTGAGAGCAGAAAGAATAAAATTCCACCTCCAAACACCACGGGAAAAAGAATATATACTAGCTCCATATTGGCATTCCACAAACTACCAATGGTCCAAAAAACAATTGTTCTCAAGCTCTGAAAGGGGGCTAAATATTGTAGCAACACCGTTAGCCCTGAAAAAATAAAGCCAATGGCTACACCTGCTAAAATAACCACTTCTCTGCGACTTTGTCGTAAAGAGGCAATAAAATAGCTGAGGGTGACAGCCAAACCTGCCCCTAAAAATGCGTAAACAATTAAAGTAAATTCATTATTTCCTGATAAAATAGCAATACTTGCCCCAAAGGCCGCTCCCGCACTAAGCCCCAAAATGGAAGGTGAAACCAAGGGATTACATAAAACTGCTTGCGTTCCAAGTCCTGATAAAGCAAGGCCTGCTCCGGCTAAAATAGCTAAATAAATTCTTGGCAAGCGTATTTGCTCAAGAATAATTTCAAATTCTGCACTTAGATTTTGCCCCAAAATAAGATTAAATATATTTTCCAATACATATAAAAAGCCAAATTCCTCTATGCCAATTCCCAAAGCTAAAAAACTTATAAAAATTAATAAGGCCATCAAAAGGAAAATTAAATATATTTTATATAATATATATTCTTTATTCATAAAATTAAAAATCCTAGGGAAATATATTGGGTAACTGAGCAGTTATACCAAAATAATCTTTAATAAATTGTTGATAAAGTAAATCTGGGTTGATATTTTTAAAAATTTGGGGGTAAAGATGTTTTGCCAAATACAAATTACCTAAATAAGCTCTTAGCCCATAGGAAAGTTCTTGGTTTAATATAATACATTGATTGCTAGATGAGTTTTTTTTCAAACTAAATAAACCTTGTAAACTAGGTAAATTAAGGTAGTTTTGCCAAGTTTTTTCTAACTCTTCTAGCCTTTCTTGTTTATCTTCTGAGGTAATAGTTGCAGTAAAAAGCATAAAATCAGGTTTATTTAATATGAGCCACTCCCTAGAAATACTAGGGTAGGGAGTGGAAAAATCTTCAGTTAAATTATTAGCTCCGGAATCTTGTAAAAAGCTTTGTCCTGAACCTTTAGCAAAGGAAAAAAAGTTATTTATTCCAATTAAAAAAATACCCTTTTTCCTTTGCTCTGTCGATATTTTATCCAAATTTGTATTTAGAATTTGCTCATATTCTTTTAGCTTAGCAATAAGTTTATGGGCAGTTTCCATGACATTGGGTTTTAAATTGCCTTGCAAAGAGTGCATAATTTCGGCAATTTTTTCAATGGTTGAAAATAGATTTTCCTTATAATAGGCTTCAATACTAATGGTTTTAAAACCTAATTTTTCCAGTTTTTGTTGCAAATTATGAAAATGTACATCTAAAAAAATTAAGTCGGGCTTTAGTTTTATTAGTAATTCCAAATTTGGATTGGCCGGATTACCAATTTCAGGTTTTTGTAAAATACTAGGCGGCCAAACATCATAAGAAGATCTGGCAATTATATTTTGCTCAAAACCAAGTGCCCAAAGTATTTCAACAGCAGGTGCTCCAAGGGCAATTATTTTCGGAGCAGGTGTGTGTAAATTAGCTTTAGCACTGGGTAGAAAAAATAATCCCATGAATATAATTATAATGTGGCAGAGTAGTTTTTTCATTTTAATAATTTGCTAAATCTTTAAAAATGAAGCAAGTTTCAGTTTTTTACAAACTTGCTTCTCGTTTAGGTTAAAACTTATAATCAAAGCCCAAAACCATGGATAGACCGGGCATGGGATAGCCAATTTTGTAAGCATAATCTTCATTGCTTAAATTATCCACATCTAAATATACATCAAAGTTTTTAAATGGAGTAACAGTAAGCTTAGCATTATAAATTACAAATGATTTATAGTATTCATCGGGAAAACTACTTTCTTGATGCCCTGTAAAGCGAGCATTAAAATCAAGCCAAACAGGTACAAATATTTCTGTGCCAAGTCCAAGCCCGGCCACAAAATTGTAGCGTGGCAAATCCACTATAGTTTCATTATTTTCATCTTTTCGATTTAAGAAGTATTCACCATTAAAATAAGGAATAATGTTTAGTTCTTTATTTCCAAGTGGTAAGTTGAAATTGGCTGAAGCAAGAAACTCAAGGCCTGAAATTTCTTGGCTGTCAAAATTGTCATAGGTTTGAGGGCCCCAAGGATTGCTTGGATCAAGTGGTGTTAGCCCTATGCGATTATCATAGTCAGTATAAAAATATGCAAAGGAAAAGTTAATTGGTTTATAATCAATTTCAAATCCGGCTTCTGCCGTCCATGATTTTTCTGGTTCAAGGTTTGGGTTGCCAATATATGATCCAAAGGCAGTGGCATAAGTTCCGGCTAGCTTATCTGCTGTTGGGGCAACAAAGGAAGTTCCGGCAGAAGCTCTAAGTCCAAGCCAATCTGTAAGCCAATAAACAGCACCAATTCTCCAGGTTAGATGGCTAAAACTGTCAGTGGCAGGGCTTATGGAAACTAATCCTTGTGTTTCCTTGGTTTCTAAAGAATAATGATCATAACGTAAACCGGCTACAATACTCAAATCACCAATTTCAATTTTTTGCTCAGCAAAAAGCCCCAAAATTCCATATTCAACATCGGGTGCATAGGTTATTCCATCATGCTCTAGGGTATTGATATTATATTCAGCCCCAAGGGAAAAAGTTCCAAAATCCCAAGTTGGAATACTTGTAATTGTTCTTGCTCCGGTATTTTTACCTTCATAATTTGATTTATCAAATGCAAAAGTTGCATCATGAAAAGTATAGTTATTTTGCGTGTGAAAAGCTGAAATTAATAAATCAATATCATATTTAAATCTGTGTTTAAACTCTATATTTGTATAATAATTCTTATTGTCTACACTATCATTTGGGGTTAAAAATGTCCCTCCGCCCGGGCTTCCGTGATTATAGGCTGAGTTGTGATTAAAAATAAGAGAGAGCTCTGTTTTATCTCCCCTTGCTGTTCCAATGGCGCTGACTGCCACATTGTGATAGGCTGTATTTTCATAATCTTGATTATCACCGCTTTTATAATTGTCCCGATGACTGCTTTGCAAAGCAAGGGCATAGCCAAGACTATCTGCCACAAGTCCGCTTTGCACTGAAACATCACCGGCTATGGCATCAAAACTACCACCTGAAAATCCAATACTTCCACTTCTTTCACCTTGTCCGCGTTTAGTGATTAGATTAATTACTCCGCCGGAAGCTGAACCTCCATAAACCACAGAAGATGGGCCACGCACAATTTCAATACGCTCCACATTGCCAAGGACAAAAAAGCTTGGGTTGCCTATGCCGGCTTTATTACCATCAATCAGAATTAACACATGATCGGAAATACTAATCCCGGTTTCTTTGCTTGAGTTAAAGCCACGCATACCAAAGGATTGAAAAGCTCCGGGTTGGGCAAGAAAATATCCTGGAATAAGCCGTTCAAAAATATCTCCAAGGTGCTTTGCCCCGCTTCTTTCGATTTCTTCAGTGCCAATTACTTGTACTGTGGCAGGCAGATTTTTCACTAGGGTGGGAGCTAGAGTTCCTGTGACGACGACTTCAGGTAAAACAGTTGCAACTGTTTCATCGGCTAGGGCAGTAGTGGGGATAAGGGGAATGCTTAATAAAGCAAGATTTTTAAGCTGTTGTTTAATAAGCTTAAAAACAGAAGATGATTTCATAAGTAAATCTCCATGTAAAAAGGTTAAGTAAGAACGCCGTACCGTTTTTTTACACGGAGCTCTGTAGTAATTCATTACCTCGGAATTACTGACAAAAATAAAGAAAAAGTCGGTCTTCTGACTTCCGAATCAAACTGCTTGTACGCCTTCCCATTTTTCACAGTGGCTTATTGTACAGCATATCGGTTCACAGCGGCGGGGTCCGTAATAGATTTACACTATTTTCCCATGCAATATATTTGCATATACTTTTTCTAGAAAGAAACCTCTGCATAATTCATTATTTTAAAATTATTATGCAGAGCTCTTATAAAAAAAATATCAATTGAAAATTGAATAGTCAAGGTTTTAAAAATTACTTTTAGATTTTTAAAATTGGAAGGGGAAAAAGCTTTTGCATACGCAAAAACTTTTTCCCCAAGAAAAAATGCCCTAAAAGCAATCTAATTCAAAATAACCTGCATAAAGCATGAACAGATTATTTTTTAGTAGAAATGTTCTAAACTTTAGCGGCTGTTCTTAAATCGTCAACAGCATCGGTTCTTTCCCATGTAAATTCAGGAAGTTCCCTGCCAAAATGTCCATAGCAAGAAGTTTTGGAATAGATAGGACGTTTTAAATCAAGTCTTTTTGTGATGTGGTATGGGCGGAAATCAAAGACTTGTTTAACTGCCTTGGTAAGAATATCATCAGGAATTTCTCCAGTTCCGAGAGATGAAACCATAATAGAAACAGGTTCAGCAACCCCAATGCAGTAAGCGATTTGCACTTCACATCTTGGAGCAAGTCCGGCAGCCACCACGTTTTTAGCCACATAGCGAGCCATATAAGCGCCTGAACGGTCAACCTTTGATGGGTCCTTTCCTGAGAAAGCTCCACCGCCGTGATTGCCCATGCCACCGTAAGTGTCGTTAATAATTTTTCTGCCGGTCAGCCCGCAATCGCCCATGGGGCCACCAATTACAAAACGCCCTGTACGATTTATCATTATATCACACTTTTTATCGTCAAAAAATCCAGATTGGTTAAGCACAGGATATACAACTTCTTTGCGCACAGCTTCGATTATATCGGCCTGATCCACATTGGGACTGTGCTGAGTTGAAACAACCACATTGTTAATGCCAATGGGTTTACCATTTTCATATTCAAAAGAAAGCTGAGTTTTGCCGTCAGGACGGAAAAAGTCAACAATTCCATCTTTGCGAACTCTGGCAAGTTGCAAGGATAGTTGGTGTGCCCAATAAATTGGAGCAGGCATGAGGGTTTCTGTTTCATTGGAAGCAAAACCAAACATCATACCTTGGTCACCTGCACCTTGATCTTCAGGGTTACTTCTGTCAACACCTTGAGCAATGTCAGGAGATTGCTTGTCAATTGAAGAAATAACAGCACAAGTTTGCCAGTCAAAACCCATGTCAGAGCTATTGTAACCAATTTTTTTAATGGTTTCACGTACTACACTTGGGAAATCAGCATAGCCTGAAGTTGTAATTTCACCGGCAATAACTGCCATACCTGTTGTAACCAATGTTTCACAAGCCACATGAGAATTTGGGTCTTGTTCAAGCAATTTATCCAATATTGCATCTGAAATTTGATCTGCTACTTTGTCCGGATGTCCTTCTGTTACTGATTCAGAAGAAAAAACATATTTACCTTTTGCAGGAATCATAAAGCTCCTTCGCCGTAGTGTTCGGCTATTGTTTTTTTGGTTCTAATTTTAAATTATCCAGTAAACGTGCTTGCCCAAGATAGATTGCCACAGCAACCCTTGAGTTTTCAAGAACTGTTTTTTGCGGAATAATTGTTTCTTGGTCAAAAATGCTGACATAATCAACCTTGGCTATAGAAATATTTTCCGCTAGATAATTTTCATATATTGAAACAAGCTTTGCAGAATTGCTTTCGCCTGCAAGCACTGTTTGTTGCATTAAAATAAGTCCCTTGTTGATGTGATGAGCAAGTGCCCTCTCCTCAGGTTTTAGGTAAGCATTGCGGGAACTCATGGCCAGCCCGTCAAGCTCTCTGATTATTTTTCCACCAACAATTTTAATGGGAAAATTTAAATCCTTAACCATGCTTTTTATAATGGCCAATTGTTGCCAGTCTTTTTCTCCAAAAACTGCTAAATCAGCCCCTGTAAGCAGAAATAATTTAGTTAAAACTGTGCAAACTCCTCTAAAATGGCTTGGACGAGTTTTTCCACAAAGAAATTTAGCCATTTTAGGAACTTCAACCCATGTTCCATGATTTTCTAAGTACATATTAGTACTTATTGGTTCAAACATTATGTCTGCACCGGCTTCTAAACTTAGTTCATGGTCTTTTTTAGCATCAGTAGGATAATTTTCTAAATCTTCACCCTTGGCAAATTGAGTAGGGTTTACAAAACGACTGACTATTACCACATCAGAATGATTTTTCGCCAATCTTATTAATGACAAATGCCCCTCATGCAAATAGCCCATAGTAGGCACAAGGCCAATGGTTTTACCTGTCCTTTGTATTTCTCTGCAAAGCTTTGTCAGTTCATTTAATTCTGTAATAATTTTCATATCAATTTATTGTTATATAGTTATGTAGGGATATATATAAACATATTTGCTAACTTTGTAAAGTCAAAATTTATGCCTTTTGCCGAAAAAACAAGGTGAATTTAGTTTATTTGCTTTTGAAAGAGAAAATTCATCTTCCTATTGCTATAAGCTTTTGAAAAAACGGTTTTAAAATTTTTTTTTTATTTTTATATAAAAAGCTTGCCAATAGTTTTAAATTCCTATATAAAAACCTTTCTTGCCCAGATGGTGGAATTGGTAGACACGCTACTTTGAGGTGGTAGTGCTGGAAACGGCGTGGGAGTTCGACTCTCCCTCTGGGCACCACAAGAATTTATAGTCCCATAAGGTGTTTAAAACCCTGTGGGGCTTTATTTTTATTTAGTCCATGCTGAAAAAGTCAATTTTTACTTTTTCAGTGTACATTGCCTATAATATTTCTTGAAACCTGCATAGTGTTAGAGCATTTTCATCAATTCTTATGCTTATATTTATAGTTGCTATATTTTTTCTCTTAAAGGAAGAAATAATACACAGTCAATATATTGTCAGTTAATATATATTGCCATAAAAACTTTTGCAACGATGCTTGAAAACCCTTTTTAAAATCAAAATCTGCAAGAAATTTGCTTTTTTAAGCTTATTTCTTGCAGATTTCTTCATTTTGTAACTTTGCACAAATTTAATAAATAATTGTGCAGTGATTTTATTTTATAAGAAACATCTTATAAAATTCTATAGTCTTGAGTTTCACCTGTGTTTACGTCAATAACGTGAACAGCACAAGCAATACATGGGTCAAAGGAGTGTACAGTTCTCAAAATTTCCACCGGACGTTTTGGATCTGCAATGGGGTTGCCAATGAGTGAAAGCTCAACAGCGCCTCTATTTCCGTCCAAATCTTTTGGTCCAAAGTTCCAAGTTGAAGGAACAACTAATTGGAAATTAGCAATTTTGTGATCTTCAATGTTCAACCAGTGGGAAAGTCCACCACGAGGAGCGGTTACAAAACCAACACCACGTCCGCTGGCAGGAACTTCAATGTTTTCACAAAGTTTTGTGTCGCCTGAAGCAATATTTTTCTTTAGCTCTTCAAACCATACTCTTACTTGTTTACCAATTACTAAACATTCAATGGCGCGTGCAGCTGTTCTTCCCAAGGTTGAGAAAAGAGCTTCAGGGCCAACACCTAGGGTTTCAAGCACAAAGTTTACAGGCTCTGTAACTTCTCTTTGTCCGTGAGCATAAGAAACAAGCATTTGAGCTAGAGGGCCGGTTTCCACAACCATGCCGTCATAGCGAGGAGCTTTTAACCAAGAGTAGCGGTTTTGGTCGCCAATGTAGGTGAAGGAAGGCTCAGTTACACCTTCATAAGGGTGCTTTGCTTCACTGCCTTCATACCAACTATGACGCACGTGCTCTTCAACTTTGCTTGGATCGAATTCATAAACCTTTGATAAATCACGGTTTTTGATTACGCCTGGTTTTAACCAACGGCTGTTGAGATCTCTTTCCTTGCCTGGAGCTGGGAATTCACCAAAGGTTAGGTAGTTCACAGCACCACCGCCATAGGTGGCTTCGCCAAGATAAACACCACCAACCAAAATTACATCAGGAATAAGTGTATTTTCAACAAAATCCATGGAATCCATGTATAGTTCGTTGAACATATTCATTGCTTCATCATTTAATGAATTATAGCAAGTTACACCACCGGCAATCAAGGTTTGAGGGTGAGGGTTTTTAGAGCCGAAAATTGCCATGGCTTTAGCAGTCTTAACTTGAATTCTAAGGGCTTCAAGGTAGTGAGCTACAGCAAGCAAGTTTTGCTCAGGTGTTAGTTTATAGGCTTCATGGCCGCCAAGGAAGTAAGCATTGGTAAATGGTCCAAGTTGTCCACTGGCCACAAGTCCGGTTACTTTATCTTGAACTGCTTTCAAGTCGGCTTCTGAAGTTGGTTTTTTAGAAATTTGAGCTGCAAGTTTTGCAGTTGCTTTTACATCTGCTTTGGTTGCAGCGGCAACATCAACAAAATCAAGTGCATGAAGATGATAAAAGTGCACAATATGATCGTGTACATATTGAATACCAAGCATCATATTACGAATGAGGTTGGCATTTTTTGGAATTTCAAGGTTTAAAGCATCTTCAAGGGCTCTGGTAGAAGTTAGAGCGTGGGTGAAAGTACAAACACCACAAGTACGTTGGGTGAAATGTTGAGCATCTCTGGGATCACGTCCAACTAAGATGTTTTCAATACCACGGAAAAGAGTTCCGCAGCTTTTAGCATCTTTAATCATGCCATCTTCCACTTCAACTTCTATCCTTAAGTGTCCTTCTATTCTTGTAATAGGGTCAACAACAATTGGCCCGCTATAATTACTTTTAGGTGGTTGGCTCATAATATTAGCTCTCTCTTTATTTATTTGTTTTATTAATAGTTAAATTAATTAATGATATTAGGCTTCATAGAAGGGGCTAAGATTATCCCAGAAACCGGGTTCACTGCAACCGATGCAGGGGTGACCTGCACGAACCGGCCAGTTAACTTCATTGAAAAGAGCTTTAGGACAGTTATTATAGGTTGATGGGCCTTTACAGCCAAGTTCGTAAAGACACCAGCCTTTTCTAGCTTCTTCAGAGTCAAAAGAAGGAGCAAATTCGCCTGCTTCAAAGTGAGGAAGACGTTCGCATTGATCGTGAACAGCTTCACCATAGAATATTACAGGGCGATTTTCGCCGTCAAGCTCAATATTCATGCCTTGAAGGAAAGCAACAAGAGCACCAACCATGTTTAATGGATTGGGTGGACAGCCGGCAATATTGATGGCATTAACGCCAAGATCGCCAAAACAATCGTTAATTCCCTTAGCTTCACTTGGGTTAGGCGCGGCAGCTTGTACTCCACCAAAGGAAGCACAAGTACCAATGCTAACAACAGCTTTAGCTTTTGGTAAAATTTTAGCACAATTGGCAAGCAGTGTATGGCCGGCTATGGTTCCCCATGCACCATTTTCAATGGTTGGAATAGCACCCTCAACTAAACAAACAAAACCATCAGGGTTGTTAATTGCTTGCTCAAGAGCAGCTTCAGCGGCTTCACCGGAAGCAGCCATAATGGTTTCATGATAGTCAAGTGAAATTGTGTCAAAAAGAATTTGATCAATGTAGGGTTGATAAGCACGAAGAAGTGCCTCTGAGCAGCCTGTACATTCTGCATTGTGTAAGTAAACAACAGCAGGACGCTTTGCTTGAGTAAGGGCTTTTGCAATTGATGGAGCCATGCTAGGAGCAAGTCCCATAGTTACTGCAATAGTTGTGCAGAACTTCAAAAAGTCACGGCGAGAAATACCATGTTTTGCAAGGCGTTCTTCAACGCCGTCCTTACCAAGTCCGATGGAGTAACGCATACTAGCCTCCGGGTAAGTGTGAAATTTTAGAAATAAAGTGTCGAAACACCCGCAACAAACAATAAAACAGAAAAATACCGTTGATTTTTCCATTATTAAGACCATATAAAAAAAATATTTTAATAATACTTTTTTAATCTTCTTTTCTCATAACAAAATAGGCAAATCAAGTCAAGCAAGAGATAAAAATAACTTTCTTAAAATTGAAAATAATGTTCTATTCTAAAGTAATAATCTGAATTTATATACTTTAAACGATTAGGTATTTTAAATAAAATTTAAGCCTATGCTTAGATTTGACTATTACTTAAAGTTCTTATAATTTGTTTTTTTAAAAATAAGTATAAAATTTTGAGGCCAAAATGCACTATCATATTGTAAGTCTTTTTCCCGAGTGGTTTAAATCACCACTTAATACAGCACTTTTTGCCAAGGCTGAGCAAGAGGGTATAGTGCAGGTTAGTCATATTAATCCAAGAGATTTCACCGATGATAAGCATAATAAGGTTGACGATCGTCCCTATGGCGGAGGCCCTGGTATGGTGCTTATGCCTCAACCCATTTTAGATGCAGTAAAATCCATTAAAAATTGTGGGCAAATTATTGCCCTTACTCCAAGCGGTGAACCCTTTACTCAAGAATTGGCAGCCGAACTCTCTAAGGAAGATGATTTAACATTAATATGTGGGCGCTATGAGGGCTTTGATGAAAGGATTTATTCCTTGTTACCCATAAGGAAAATCAGTGTGGGTGATGCAATCTTTAACGGAGGTGAAGTGGCAGCCTTAGCCATAATTGAAGCCACAGCACGCCTGCAAGATGGTTATATGGGGAAAAATGAATCAGGTAATGATGAAAGTTTTAGTCAAGGGCTTTTGGAATATCCACACTTTACTCGACCTGAAATTTTTTATGATTTACCTGTTCCAAAGGTACTAAGCTCCGGAAACCATGCTCAAATTGATGAATGGAGAAAACAAAATTCACTGGAAATGACTTATAGGTATAGATCTGATTTACTGGAAGAAGCTGAGCTTTCAGACTCAGACAGGAAATATGTTAATTCTCTGCCAAGCACAAGAAATGGGCGCAATATTCACTTGGCTTTACTACACTATCCTGTACTTTTGAAATCAAAAGTGGCTGGAACAAGCTCCATAACAAATTTGGACATTCATGATATAGCAAGAATTGCTTGCACCTATGGCTTAGCCTCTTTTAACGTAATTACCCCCTTAGAAGATCAACTTGATTTGCTAAAAACACTTGTAAATCATTGGACTATTGGGCAAGGAGCGGATTCAAACCCTGACAGGGCCAAGGCTCTTAGACTGGTAAGAGCATCTAAATCCTTAGAGGAAACCATTCAAAGCATTATCAATAACACAGGGCAAAAGCCTTATGTATTGGGAACAAGCGCCAAAGCTGAACTTGATAAAAAAGGGCGAGAATATCGCAAGGCCATAAGCTTTAAGACAGTAAAAAGCATAGTGAAAGAACAAAGCACTTTAATTTTATTGGGCACAAGCCATGGTTTAGCTCCTGAAATATTACACTCTTGTGATGCTCTACTTGCCCCAATAAGGTGGGGTGGGAACTATAATCACTTGCCTGTGCGGGCAGCTTGTGCAATTATTTTAGATAGACTATTGGGTGATTTTGGCTAAGAGTTTGATTTAAAAAGATAAAAAAAATCTTGCCAAAGCTAGATTAATTTTGTAATAAATACCGTTTGCAAGACAGGAAATTAATTTGTTTGACTAACAATAATTATATTGTCAAATATAAAGTATGCGATATATTTCTCGCAAGGAGAGTTTTAATGAACATTATCCAAAAAATTGAAAGTGAATATTTGCGTTCAGATCTTCCAAATTTTCGCTCCGGTGACACAGTAAAAGTGCACTTTAGAATTGTTGAAGGTGAAAAAGAACGTATTCAGATTTTCCAAGGCAATGTAATCCGCATTAAACGTGGAACAACAGGTGCTTCATTTACTGTGCGTAAAATTTCAGGTGGCGTTGGTGTTGAGCGTATTATTCCGCTACACTCTCCTTATATTGACCATATTGAAGTTTTGGTTCGTGGACGTGTTCGTCGTTCACGCCTTTACTACTTGCGTAACCTCAAGGGTAAAGCCGCCAGAATTAAGCCCCTTAGTCGCTACAATTAGTCGATTTCTAAATCTTTTTTCTATAAATTCCCCTTTTATATTTTAAAAGGGGAATTTATATGCTTTTAAAAAGAAATGTTTTTAGGATTGACTAAGAAAATTTATTTTGAAGCCTCTGTAAATAAAAAAATCATTTTGTAGGGGGAAAACAAATGGCCAAAAAACAAATAATCGAGCATGGTTTATTGTTTAAATCTCCAGATATTCTTAGGGAAAAAATTATTGCCGGCCTTGATGAAGTGGGGCGGGGATGTTTAGCCGGCCCTGTTGTGGCAGGCGCTGTTGTTTTTCCTGAACATTTCGATTTAGTTGGCCTTGATGATTCCAAGAATCTTACTGAAAAAGAGCGCTTAAACCTAGAAATTGAAATAAAGTCACACGCTTTGTCCTATGGAATTGGCCTTGTTTGGATGAAGCAAATTCAAAGTATAAATATTTTAAATGCTAGCTTATTGGCCATGGCCAGAGCCTTAGCTGCCTTAAAGTGGCGTACTCCAAATATGGTTCCAAATATTTTTCATGTGGACGGAACATTTGTTATTCCAAGAGAGTTCTTAATTCCCTATCAGCTAAACCCCATTGAGCAAAAAGCCATTGTGTCAGGCGATGCTTTAGATCCTTCCATTTCTGCAGCTTCTATTTTAGCTAAGAACTTTAGAGATAATTTAATGCAAAAAATGGATAAACGCTTCCCTGGCTATGGTTTAGCACAACATAAGGGTTATGGTACAAAACAACATAGAGAGGCCATCGAAGAGCTTGGCCCTTCTCCTTTACATCGTATGGGATTTAGATTATTAAAACAAGAACAAGGGCGCTTGTGTTAAGTTTTTTTAAAAAAATATGGAATATTACATTAAAAAAGCTTCCAAAACACTTAATTAGTGGGCAAAAAGGTGAAAAGCTAGCTTTAAAATATTTGCGAAAACATAAATATAAAATTTTGGAACACAATTGGAAATCTTACCCATATGAGCTTGATATAGTGTGCTTACATGAAGATATTCTTGTTTTTATAGAGGTAAAAACAAGAATTGAAGCAAGGTTTGATGAAGCAAATATTGGCTTTCACCACAAAAAACAAAAAAGCCTGATTAATGCTGTAAACTTCTATTTATCCCAAAATGATTTATGGCATTTACCCTGTCAAATAGATTTGATTTGTATTTTTGACGCACACAGAGAACTGGAGCATTATAGAAATGTCATCACCTTTGAACAAGCAGGAATTAAGCAAAAAGGGCAAGCTCAATTTAGTGGCTACACCCCTTGGCAACCCTGATGATTTATCTATAAGGGCAAGAAATTGCCTTGAATCTGCTGATTTTATTTTGGCTGAGGACAGTAAAAGAGCAGGGCTTGCTTTTGCTCGTTGGAATATTTCTGCCAAAAAAATTATTGCTGTCAATGCTCATAATGAGCAAGAAAAAATTGAGTATATTTTAAGCTTGCTAAACAAAGGGCAAGAGTTAGCCTTTATTTCTGATGCCGGATTGCCGATTATTTCCGATCCAGGCTACTTGATTGTTCAAGCCTGCCATGAAAACAAGATTGCAGTTACAGTAATTCCTGGGCCTTGTGCTCCTGTTACAGCCTTGGCAGGAAGTGGTATAGCACCACTACCTTTTATGTTTCTTGGGTTTTTACCAAGGAAAAACTATGATCAACAAAAAATGTTTACTCCTTATGCTAAACTTAGTTTGACCATGATTTTTTTTGAGAGAAAGGACAGGCTTGGGAAAACCCTTGAAAATATTTATCCATTGCTTGGAAATCGCCAAGTTTGTGTGGCCAGAGAATTGACCAAAACCCATGAAGAATATATTCATTTTTATTTAAATAATCCACCAGTTCTTGATAACTTGCTGGGGGAAATTACTGTTGTGATAGGCCCACCCCTTGAAGAAATAATTAGCACAGAAGCAGAAATTATGGAATTAATCGCCAAGGAAAATGTTTTTGGAGGGAGTGCCAAGGAAATTGCCAAAAGGGTGCAGGCACAAAGTATGGGTTGGACAAGCAGTGAAATTTATACCCTTTACAATAGGCATAAACAAGAGATATAATGGTAAAAATATGACAAAAAAAACAAATTCAAGAATTGCAGAAAACAGAAAAGCCAGACAATATTATGAATTTTTAGAATTTTTTGAAGCCGGAATTGTTCTCACCGGACCTGAAGTGAAAAGTTTAAGGCAAGGAAAAGTCAGTTTTAACGACAGTTATGTGGAATTTAAAAATTCAGAAGCGTTTTTAGTCAGTATGCACATAAGCCCTTATGATAAAGCTGGTTATGTGGTTCAGCAACCGGATAGAGCCAGAAAGCTATTGTTGCACGCCCATGAAATTAAAATTTTAAGCAATAAAGTTGAGCAAAAAGGTTTAACTGCGGTTCCGGTAAATTTGCACTTTAAACATGGCAAAATAAAAGTTGAGATTGCTTTAGCCAGAGGTAGAAAGCTTCACGATCAAAGGGAAGAATTAAAACGCAGAGCTGAAAAAAGAGATTTGGAACGAGAATTTGCTCGTTCCTAATTTGCTTACAGCTTTGATTAGTCGATGCTTCAAAATCTTTTTTTTAATTCAAAATCTGCAATAAAATCGCTTGTTCCAAGCTTATTTCTTGCAGATTTTTTTGTGCTCTTTTGGCTAACTTTGCTTTTATTAACAATATGTCATCACATTTTTCAGCATCAACTATTTTAATAAAAAACTTTTTATTAAGATGGTTATAATATATTTCTGTATCGGTTAATTACAGTACTAGGCCTTTCTTTTAAACATCAATTCCAAATTATTGGCGTCAAAGTGAAGTACGCAGGGGCGACCATGGGGGCAAAAATCCGGCTCATCTGTGCTTAACCATTGCTGAATTAATTTTATGGCCTCTTGCATTCCCAGCTCTGTATTTGCTTTTAACGCTTTGGAACAAGCTAACTTAATCCATATTTTTTCTAAATCACTATTTTTTTCTGCCAAGATTTCTTGCAAAAATTCTTTTGCCCCTTGGCGATCAAGAGGGTTTGGTACTGTGTTTACTTGGCAGGAATTGGCTTTTATCTGTAGCCCAAAGCCAAGCTTTTGCAGTTTTGGCAAACCTTCTTCCAAGGTTTTTACTTCGCTTGGGTGTAGAGGTAAATTGAGAGGGAGTAATAATTGCTGGCTTTGCACAATTCCTTTGGAAATTTTTTCATATAATATTCTTTCATGCACAGCGTGTTGATCCAATAAAATTAAAGCTTCATCTTTTTGTTTTAGCAAGAGATATGTTTTGGCAATTTGCCCTAGGTAGGTTAGCCCTTCGGGCAATGCACCATTGGGAGGGGTTAAATATTCTTCTTGTTCCATCATATTTGAAGTTTCTGTTACATTTTGTTCTTGATGGCTTAATTGTGGCATCACACTTTCTTGTTCTTGCAGTTGATTAATATTTTCAAGACTGCTTGCCAAGGGCTTTGCTTGCCACATTTCAGAGCTAAAATCATCAGATTTTTTAGAAGCTTGCTTTACAAAAGACAGGGATTGATCTTTTTCGGCATTTCCCCAAAAACCTTGGGGCTTTGGGCTGTATTCATAGTTTTGTTCAATTTTGTGTTGGGAGTTTAAAATTTTGGAATTTGTTTCTTGCTCTATATGTAGATTTTTTGCACTAAAATAAGTTGTATTGTTTTCTAGGGCGAAATCAATAGCTTTTTGCATACTGCCAAAAATGAGCTGTTCATCTCTAAAACGTATTTCATTCTTGGCAGGATGCACGTTTACATCAATTTCTTGAGGGTCAAGTTCAATGCAGAGAACGCATTGTGGATAGTCCCTACTGGTTAGCTTGCCCTGAAAGGCTTGACGAACTGATTTTAGCAAAATTTTATCATTAATCGCTCGGCCATTGACATAGAACCACATTTTGTCCGCTCGGGGTTGGCAGGATTGAGGATTTGAAACAAATCCTTTTATTTCAATAAATTTATTTTTGTAGTTGACCGGCAAAAGAGCGTCTGTAATGGTGGGTGGCCAAATTTTTTCAAGTCTTGTTTTTAAATCATCTTCTGCCAAAAAAGTGTGGCTTAATCTTTCTCCTGCATAAAGAGATAAATTAACTTTATCAGCTATCAAGGCTAGACGAATAAACAGTTCAGTCAATTTTTTTAATTCTGTGGACGGACTTTTTAGAAATTTTAAACGAGCTGGAATATTTAAAAATAAGTCTTTAACTTCAATCATAGTTCCATTCTGAAAGGAACATGGGCTGATTTCATTTATTTTGCCAAAATTTACTTGTAATTCTGAACCATTTTCAGCTTCGGCAGTTTTTGAACAAATTTTAAATTTGGAAACAGAGGCTATGCTTGGCAAAGCTTCTCCTCTAAATCCATAGGAGCTAATATTTGATAAATCAGCAATGCTTAAAAGTTTACTGGTTGCATGCCTTGTTAGAGCAAGTTCAAGTTCTTCTTTTGCAATGCCTTCTCCATTATCCTCAACCACAATAAGGCTTTGCCCACCATTTTCCACGCGAACAACAATATTACTTGCCTTAGCATCAAGAGAATTTTCCACCAATTCCTTCATAACACTGGCCGGTCTCTCAACAACTTCTCCTGCAGCAATTTGATTACAAAGCTCTTCGGGCAATAGTTTTATATGTTTTGAAAATGGATTTTTCATTATATCTTCCTAGTATTCCAAATTTGCATAATATTTTTCTCTTAAAATCTCCATAGAATATTGGTTAAGCATAGTTTTTCCGGTCAAAACCAAATCTTGTCTAAGTTTTTCATCTTTTATAAGCTCAATCATGTATTTTGCCAGCACTTCGGCCGAATCTTTAGGATAAATTAAGGCCGCTTGGTTTTGTTGCCCTGAGAGTAGAATTTTAGTGTGAGCAGGCAAATCAGAGCTAATAATTGGTAAATCATAATTCCAAGATCTTATAATGCTTTTATAATTACCCTCATTGCCTGTGGCCGGGCATAGCATGGCGTGGGAGCTTGTATAAAATAATTTAGTATCCCAATTATTAAAAAAAGCAAAAAAATCAAGTTGTTCACTTGCTTCAAGTTCGCGTATAAGTTCTTCAATTTCTAAATTATGTGTGCAAACACGAATTTCAAAATTTAAGCTTTGCAGTTCGGTTTTGATTAACTCAAGAGCTCTGCTTAAAATGTGTAAACCGCATTGTTTTACACTGCTTATATCCATCAAGAAAATAAATTGTTCGTTTGGTTTTGGTTTTTTAAGAAATTGGTTTGCACCATGTTTAGCAAGGTCTGAAACAGTATAGGGCAAGTACTTTATCCTATGCTTTATGGTTTCAAATTGTTCTAAGTTGTCCAAAAGGGCGTGTGAAGACGCCATTAGCCTAAAAATTTTTTGTGAAAATAGGCCGTTAATCGCATAAGAGCTAGAGCATAAAGCACGACGTTTCATTTCCAAATCCACGTCGCTGTGGTGAGTGGCTAAAATTTTAAACTCTTGCTTATAGTAAAATTTTATTTTTTTTGCCAGAGTTAATGCTTTAGCATCAAGAATGTGCACATATTTAATATTCTGTTCCTTTATTATACGGCCTAGGCTGATAAATCGCTCAATACTCGAACTTGGCTGCTCCCAATATGGAATTTGCAATGAATTGGCTAAAAGCGCCGTATTAGCGTTTTGAGGGCAAGAATAAAGTATGTTCTCCGGTTGGGAAGACAAAGCCTGCATTAAAAGTATATCCTGTTCGTGCAATAAATCTTCTGTGCCAAGAAACAAAATGGGCATATACTTTCTCCAAACAAATTTCTTTCTAAAAAATTACCTTAATTTTTCTTAATTCATACTATACTCTTTAATAAACAAGGTAAAGCATTTGTTATACTCTTTTAAAAAAGTGTTCTGTGAAATTATGCAATACTTTCAGAAAAATATCAAAAATATCATATTAAAAGACTTAACAGAATTTATGTTTTATGATATGGCTTTTTTATGTTAAGTTACAGAAATCATAAAGAGGAAAATTTATGCCACAAGATGAAAATTATCAACATCATGAAAGTATGGTAAAACCAACTAAGAAATCAAGCTCTTTTATGTTTTATTCTCTTATGTCCTTATTGCTTGTAGGTTTATTTGGGGCAGCTTATTATATTGTTTTTCAACCGGATTTGTCTTTTATAGGACTTGGAGATAAAAAGGAACAAACAAGAGTTACAGCAAGAAATACAGTAAACCAAAACTCGGCAAATAATGTTGAGCAAAATATTAATAAAAATGATGGTAGGGTTAATTTATCTCCCCTGAACTCAAATTCTGCCCAGAGCTCTGCTCAAAATACATTAAAGCCAGCTTCAAATGTCCAAAATGGTAATGCTCAAAGCAGTAAATTGCCAAGTATGTTTGAAGAAGCTAATGGGCCAAGCACTGAAGAGCATCAAAACCTCATAGAAATACCATTACAGAGCAACACAAATCAGCAATTGTCAGAAAATAATTTGAGCCAAGGCTTAAGTCCATTAAGCCCAGAAGAAAACTTGCCTACTTCAGATATGCAAAGCGAATTAGTAGAGCCGGAGCCAATGGAAAGCGCAGTCGATCAAACTCAAGTTGAGCAAACTCAAGTCGAGCAAGCTCAAGTTGAAGAAATGCCTGAACAAGATATTCCAACAATTGCCGAAGGTGATGAGTTTGAGCTTGCACCGCCTGTGCAAAGTGCAGAAATTATTTTGCCAAGTGAGGAAGAGCTAAAAGAATTAGAAAAACAGCAAGAGAGCACCTTGCTAGAGCAATTGCAAAAAGCAAAAAATGATAATGCAAAGTTAGCACAAGCCACAGCAAGTTTGCCCGACAATAAATTTTCTTTGTCCAATGAAACCGCTTCCGGTGCACAAGATTTGCATATTACAAATATTTTTATAACTGAACTGGCAAACCTTGCTGTAGAAAAATATTCACCTAAAAATGTTGAGCAAAAAAATCCACTAACAGCCACTGAGGCCGCAAGATATTTTGGAACAACCATGCACGGTCTTGAGCATCCAAATGGTCGACTTGGTATATTTACTTATGCTTATAATCCCCAGTTGATAGAGGTTTTGGCAAAAAATTTAGCTCCCAAACTCATTAATGAAATGGAAGTGGCGGCCAAACAGAAAACTATGAGTAATGAGCAAATTCATTTTATGTTTCAACACTATGCAAGCCAAGCAAGAATTACAGCTACTCAGCTTGAAGCAATTATAAATAGTAAAAATATTGATGTTAATTTGGAAGAGTATTTACGAGTTGAAGAAGAGCTGAGGAAATATCAAGAGGATTTTGCTTCTGCACAACTTGAATTTGCAGAGCGTTCACGGCAAAGAAAAAATACCAAGTCTTTAGAAAATGAAATGAAAGAAATGGCAAAAAAGGCTAGCCAAGCTCAACAAGAACTCGTTTCCATTCGTAATCTTGTTGTGGCAAATATTGCGAAAAATGCCTCAGCAACAACACCAAGAAACTCTTTGCTTGACTTGGCTTTGTGGATTAAAAGGCGCAATAATGAAGCTGCCACAAAAAGTGCAATTGAAGCTTTGTATTATGTTGCAAATATAATGGAAAAAAAATAGTCTTTATCTATTAGGATTAAAATGAGTAAGAAAAAAATTGAACAAATAAAAGATGATTTTCAAGAACTCATTAATGAGGCTGAGCATCATACTCAAAAAAAGCAGAGAAATGCTTTTTTTGGGCACTCATTTAAGGCTAGTCCTGAGAAGGTTTTTAACCATTATGCCAAGAATAAAGTCAGCCAACTGGAGAAAAACGTAAACAAAAAAAACATCAAAAAAAAATCTGAGAAAGTAAGTTGTGAAAATTTCTCAAATAAAGAGCAAGTAAAAAATTTAAAAAAAGCTCAAAAAAAAATTGATGTATTGCCAAAGAAAAAGCGTAAAAGCCATTGGCAAAACAATGAAAGCCAAACCAAAAGCCATGTAACGGTGCTTGATAAAAGAATTGACTTAAAGCAGTTAAATGGAAAATCTGTTTTGTGTATTGGTGGGGTTAAGAGTGGGAAAAGTGATTTTGCCCTTGATTTTGGAAATATGTATAAGGGAAAAAAAGCTTTTATAGCTACAATGCAAAAACCACAAGCTTGCAAAGCTTCTAAAAAAAATGATTTAAAATCTGAAAAATTGCAAAATACCTTTATGGGTGGGCAAAGTATAACGCGTCACAATGTTGAGGAGCAGAGCGCTGTAGAGCAAGATATAGTGAAGAATATGTTCAGAATTCATACTTTGCTTGATAATGAGCAGAGCATTTTTAAGCAAAGCTTGCAAGAACAAGAGCAAGTTCAATCAAATATGCGTATTGATGAAAAAATATCAAAGACTTTATCTTCTGATTTGGACGAAATAAAGATTTGCGAGGCCTATGCTTTTGAAGTTGAGGAGAGAATTCTAAAACATCAAAATCAGCGCAATGAGGAATGGAGCACCTTTGAAGAAGCCTTTAACGTAAAGCAAGTAATTTTATCAGCTAAGGAAAAAAAATTTTCTGTGGCCTTAGTTGATTGCATAAGTCTTTGGATTACAAATTTATTGCTTGCCAATAAAACAGATGATGAAATTTTTGCAGAAGTGGAAGAGCTTTGTAAAATTTTATCCAATCCTCCAATTCCTGTAATATTGGTTAGTAATGAGGTTGGGCTTGGGACAGGGGCAAATAATGAATTAGAAAAAAGATTTAGGCAATTGCAGGGCAAGGCCAATCAAATTTTAGCCAAGCATTGCCAAATAGTGATTTTTTCAATTAGTGGTTTACCTTTATTGATGAAAGGTTAGTTTTTAAATTTGAATTTTTTAAATATGTAGGAGTTCCTTCATGGAGTATAATGGCACTCAAAAAATTGCAATTTTACTTTTAGCCCTTGGTGATAAGTTTGCATCTGACGTTTTTAAAAGAATGGAGCGTAATGAGATTACTTCCATTTCAAAAGTCATAATGGAACTTGATTCTGTTTCTAAGGAAGATGTGGAAGCAATTTTACGGGAATTTCATGTTGCTCTGGTGGACGGACTTGATGTGGTTTCCGGTGGGCAAGATGTGTTAAAACAAGTTCTTGCGGCAAATCTTGATGCTGAAACTGCAAAATATATAAGTGATGCTTTAAATATTGAAACTGGCCCCATGCCATTTCAAGAGCTTGATAGAGCCAACCCAAAACTACTTGCTCAGCTACTTAGAAATGAACACCCCCAAACTTTGGCTTTAATTTTAGGGCATTTGCAACCTGAGCAAGCAGCCAACCTGTTATTACTATTACCTCCGCCTGTGCGTCCTGAGATTTTAATGCGACTTGCTAAACTTGAAGCTGTTCCTGAGGAAATGTTGCTTGATGTGGATAAAGTACTACAAAGTCAACTTATTGCCATGGGTAGTAAGGAAGGGAAGAAAGTTGGTGGTAATACTTCAGTTGCTGAAATTCTTAACCAAGTTGACAGAGCAACAGAAGAAGAAGTTCTTTCTGAAATTGAAGAAACATCTGTACAAATGGCTGAAGACATTAGAAATCTTATGTTCGTATTTGAAGATTGTCGCTTCATTGATGATAAAGGAATGCGTGAACTACTTAAAGAAACCAGCAATGATGATCTTACCTTGGCATTAAAGGGTGCTTCTGAAGAGCTTAAGGAAATCATATTTAGGAATATGTCTGAGCGTGCAAGCGAAATGATTAAGGAAGAGCTGGAATATATGGGACCAACTAAACTTTCAGATGTAGAAAGTGCACAACAAGCAGTTGTAAAGTTAGTGCGCAAACTTGAAAGTCAAGGCAAGTTAATAATAAGCCGTGGCTCAGGAGGTGAGGTATTTGTCTAATACTAAGAAATTTGATGCCGGTGGCGGAACGGTTTTTATGGGGCCGGCCAGCCAAAGGGAAATGAAAGTAGAGGCCATAATTAGATCGCAAAACTCCACTTGGGATGAGGAAACCGAAGCTAAATACATGGAGAGTATTCGCAATAAGGCAACAGCCAAAGTGCGTGCTATGTTGTTGCAAGCTCAAAAAAGAAGCAATGAAATCATTGAGCAAGCAGAAATTCAAGCCAAAGATTTGCAAATGAAGCTTGAAAATGAAATAAAATTAGCAGAGGAATACACAAGTAAGGCCAAGGCAGAATACGAAAGTAGTTATGAAAAAGCCAGTCAATTGGCACAAAGTGAAATGCTAGAACAATTGGCAAGCGATCAAAAGCAACTTGGTGAAAGCACTGCCGTTGTGCTTTTGTCAATTCACCAACAATTACAAAAAATTTATGATGCTTGGAAAGAAGAACTTAGACTTCTGACCATAGAAGCCATCAATGTTGGAACGGGCTGGGTGCTTGACAGTCAAAGGGAAGAAATTCTTTCCACTATGCTAGACGAAAGCATAAAAAAGCTCACCGAAAAAAGAGACTATATTGTTAGAGTGCACCCAACTGATGGAGCTCTTGTTACACAAGTATTGGAAAATTCAAAGGAAAAGTCGTGGAGTATGGAAGTCAACCCCGATTTGGATCCAGGCAGTCTGGAGATTGAAAACTCATACTCATTTATCAAAAATAGCAGCAAGGAAAGAAAGGAATTTGTTCAAGATATTTTGAATAATCTAACTTTGCCCTCAAACGGTGAAGAGCAGGAAGCTGTTCAAGAAGTGACCTCTACATTGATGAATGAAATCCAAGAAAATCCGTTGCTTGCCAGTGCAACAAGTGAGAATAGTGCAGAAAATGTCAATATGGAGCAAGAAAGTAATGTGGCTTTAGAAAACCATGTTACAGAGCAAGATTTAGCAAACAATACAGAAAATTTAAGTGATGATTTACCTTTGCAAACTCAAGAACAAGCAAGTCCTGCTGAAATAGCTCAAAAGCTGAGTGAACAAGATTTTTCACCCACGGTTGAAGAGTTGGCAAGTCAGGAGGTTGCTGAGCATTCACAAGCAGAGCAAGGAAATTCAACTGAACCAAGCCTTTCCGATGCTCCGGCTGATTTTGAAAACTCTCCTCAGCTTGTAGAGCAAGGGGAGAGCTTGTTAGAGCAAAGCCCACCACCGCCCAGAGAAGAAAACCCACCTCTAATTAATCCTGAGGAAGAGGCAGAGCATTTGGTGGACGCATTTTTGTCAGATGTAAGCAGCGATTTACCGCCCGCTGGTAATTCCATAGATGACATTACAGAAAATATGGAAGTTCCTCAGAGTTTTGATCAAAGTGAGGAAGTCCAAGCCAATGATTTACAGCAAGGTAGTAATCAAGAAAAACAAGAAGAAGCTCAAACAACAGACCATAGCTTGCCCGACAATTTGGCTGATGATTTATTGGCTGAAATGGGTTTTGATGATGATAAAAAATAAATGTAATTGCAATGCAGTAAAAAATCATGTGAATCTAATTTGGGGGCTTTGCCCCCAAACCCCCAGCAAAGGGAGTGACTCCCTTTGCAAACCCCGTGGATTTTTTCAAACTTTGTTTGAAAAAATAGTTTTAAGTTAGCAAAAAAGCTTCAATAAAAAGTTTTGGAAAAGGGGATTCGGGGGAAATAACCTTTTTCAAAGGGTTTTTCCCCGAAAGAATATAAATTAGATTGACGTGATATAGAATGAGTCCTCTGCACAATTATAGTATTTTAAGTTTACATTACTAAGTCAACTTATTTTAAAGATATACTAATTTTGTTGCTTAAAAACGTAATAAAACAGCACTTATGCCAATGCAGTGCTTGATTGCTATTGCAGTCAAAATAGTACTTTTATCTGAATTAAAAAATCTACAAACCCAGCACAATATTGTGCATTTCTTGAAAAATTATTTCATAACTATTTTTCAAGACTGATGAATTAGGAGAAAATGATGCTTTATATATTAAGAGTTTTACTTTTATTTTTATTTATGTCTCTACCCATGCAAGGATATGCAAATGAATTTCCGTCAATACAAAGACTGGAAAATGGACTTCAAGTCTTGGTGATTGAGGATAAACGCTTTCCTATTGTTTCCTCACGCTTATATGTAAAAGCAGGTTCTGCCATGGAAAACTATGAAGTTGCGCTAGCAAAAAATTCTGAAAAAACCAAGAATGTTTTTGGTATAAGCCATCTTTTGGAACACATGGTCTTTAAAGGCAGTAAAAGCCATCCAGGCGGAATTGATAAAATTGTTGAAGATAAAGGCGGAGATTTAAATGCTTATACTTCTTACGATCAAACAGTCTATTATAATGAAATGCCATCGGCCGAATGGGAGCTTAGCCTAGAAGCTATCCAAGGCCTAGCTTTTGACCCATTGCTCAGGGAAAAAGATTTACAACAAGAGCGTGAGGTTGTTTTAGCTGAATTAAAACAAAGAGCTGATAGCCCAAGCACTCAACTTTTACATTTAACCACAAAATCTTCATTACAAGGAACAGATTATGAGCATCCTGTTATTGGAACTGAAGATAGCTTAAAAAATATTCAAGTAGCTGACATAAAAGACTATATAAAAAAGTTTTATGACCCAAGTGAAATGCTCTTAGTAATAGTTGGCGATGTTGATAAAAACTTGGTTTTCAAGAAGGCAAATTCTCTATTTTCAGGCTATAAAAACCAAAATATTCGCCCAATTTCCATGCCATATTCCAAGGATTTCATTAAAGATTTGGGGCAAGGAATAAATATAAATGTCAATAAGGGTAAATGGAATAAAAGCTATGTAAACATTAGTTTTCCCATTCCACACGGCAATAGTATTGATAGTACAGTTATGCAGCTACTTGGAATTTTGTTAAGCTTTGATGACAATTCTCCCTTACTTCGTGAGTTTCGTTTTCAAGAACAATTGGTAGATGAAATTGCAGCCTATGCTTATGGTTTTGACAGAATAGGGCTTTTTAATATTTATGCTAAGCTTGATAGCGTAAACCTAGAGGCTTATTTTGAAAAAATGACAAAGTTTTTGCAAAACTTACAAGCTAGTAATTTTAGTGCAATAGAGCTAGAGCAAGCTAAAACAGCCATAGAAAATTCTCTTTGGAATAAAAATATAACAGTTCAAAGCAAGGCCAGTTTTTATGGCAATACTTATTTTGAAAATCCGGCTGATCCGCTCGGTGAAAATAGTTTTAAAATCATCGAAAACATGAGTTTTGAGCAAATACAAGAGGCCATAGAAGAGTATATCAGGCCTGAAAGTTTAGGTTTGGCTATTTTGTTGCCCGAGGAAGATAATTTAAACCTTGAAAGTATTAAGTCAAATTATAACGCCACTTGGAAGAGTGATGAAAGAAAAAATAATGATAAAAATACTACACTTAGCAGTGAAATTTTGGAAATAAATAATAAAACTTTAATTTTAACACCTGATTTAACAATTCCTTTTATGAGTGTTAGTGTTGATTTTCTAGGCGGAGAAAGCCTATTTACATTACCTGAATATAATTTGGATAAATATCAAACAACTGCAGTTCCAAGTTTAACAGCAAATGTACTTACAATGGCTGTAAGGGAAATGGATTTTGAAACATTTACGGCTTTTTTATCCCAAAGAGATATAAGCATATCTGCTTCATCTCATGCACTCAATTTTCAAGTTTCAGCCCATGGAGCCACAAAATTTAGTGCTGATATTTTTAAAGTAATTTCAGATGTTATTTATGAGCCTGGTTTTTATAATTCTGATCTGAAAAAAGCCAAAGAAGAACAACTGGTGAAAATACTTAGCATTAAAGATTCAGTTCCGGCTTCCCTTGGTAATAATCTATATAAATTTTTGTTCCCAAATCACCCTTATGGCAACGATAAAGTCGGTACAGAAGAAGATGTAAATGCTATAGCAAAAAGAGATTTACGTCATTTTTGGAAATTGCAAAGAGAGCAAGCCATGGTAATTAGCGTGGCAGGAGATTATGACAGAGCAGAAGTAATTGAGTTTGTAAAATCATTGCCAAGTTCTGATAATTCTATTAAAAACAATCAATTATCCATTGGAGAACCCACTTGGAATGATGAAAAAAACCTTTATGTGAAAGTTGAAGGCAGAAATCAAGATTATATGGGAATTATCTTCCCTACCGTTGATAGAAACCACCAAGATGCTCCTGCTTTGAATGTATTAAGTACAGCACTTTCAGGGTTTAATGGGATTTTATTCCAAGAACTTAGAGAAAAGCGTAATTTAGGCTATTCAGCAAGCCCTATTCCTTTTGCCGGTGAAAAGGCAGGATTTTTGGGCTTTGGTATAATGGCTTCGCCAACCCACCGCCAAACCATAACAGAGCAGTTTAATGCAATTACAAATACCTTGCGTAAGCATGGCATAAGTGATACAGAACTGGAAAGAGCGAAAAACTCTTTACAAATGTCCCATATAAACAATAATCAAACTGCCCAGTCAAGGGCAAGTCAAGCTTCCATAGCTGTTTTATTTGGACATGATTTTGATTTTTCTAAGCAATATCTTGATAAAATTATGAAGGTTACAAAAGATGATGTAAATCGTGTAATTCAAAAGTATTTAGTTTTAGAAAATGCCTATCAAGTGAGAGCCGGAGCAGAATAAAACTATTTTCCGAAAAGAATGTCTTTATTCTTTTCGGAAAATATAAATTAAAAATATTAACAACCTTTAACACATAATAGATCTATGGTTACTGCATATAATTCAATTCCCAGAATTATGATTTCAGGTTTATCTGGCGGAAGCGGAAAAACCTTTGTTAGCCTTGGCTTAGCAAGGTCTTTTACTAGGCAAGGTAAACAAGTTATTCCATTTAAAAAAGGCCCTGATTATATTGATGCAGCTTGGCTTAGCCAAGCCACTTCTAACTTGTGTTATTGTTTAGATCCATTTTTTTTAAATGATGTTGAACTAAGAAATCATTTTATTAAAA
>CAYJHF010000003.1:30190-37852 GCA_964369905.1 uncultured Mailhella sp.
AGAGGGAAATAGAGGTCTATTTGATGGTAAAGATGTGCAAGGTTCATGCTCCAGTGCAAATTTAGCTAAGCTATTGACTTGCCCTGTAGTTGTAACTATTAACTGTGCTAAAGTAACCAGAACAGTAGCGGCCATGGTTCTTGGACTAACTAATTTTGATGCAAAACTAAACTTAGCTGGAATAATTTTAAATAATACAGCTTCAAACCGCCATGCAAACTTAGTTCGCCAATCAGTGGAAATGTATACAGATGTCCCTGTGTTAGGAACTTTACCCAGAATGGCTAAGAACCCATTGCCTGAAAGACACATGGGATTAAAGTTTAACTGGCAGGGCTTTGAAAATAAAATATTAGATGACATTGCTGATGTTTTGCTTGAAAATATTGATGTTGATAAGATTTTTTCCCTTGCCTTAAATAGTCCTCTTTTTGAAATCGAAAAACCTTCAGTTTTGGAAATTGAAAGTTTGGGTTATGTACAAGAAGAGTTGTTTACAGAAAATGATAAAAATAAAAAGAAAGTTAAACAAGAAAAGCAAAAGCATATACAAGAACATAGTGAAAATGTAACTGCTGAAAAACCTAATATTGCATATATTTATGATGAGGCATTTTGGTTTTATTATCGTGAAAATTTGGAAGCTTTGGAAAAATTAGGAGCTAATTTAATCCCGATTTCAATCTTAAGCTCTGTTAGTTTTTGTAAGCAAACAAAAGGCTTACCGCTCAACGGACTTTATATTGGAGGGGGCTTTCCTGAGATTTATGCAAAAAAGATTTCTAAATCAAAACACTTACAAGAATTAAAAAACTATGCTAAAGAAAATTTACCCATTTATGCCGAATGTGGAGGCTTTATGCTTTTGTCTAAATGTCTGCACCTTGTGGAAAATGGAAAACAAAAATGCTTTGAAATGGCAAATGTTTTTCCGGTGGAAACAGAATTTTTTAAAAAACCACAAGGCCTTGGTTATACTACAGCAACAACTTGCCTTGAAAATCCATACCACCCTCTAAACAGTGTGTGGAATGGCCATGAGTTCCATTTTTCTAAATCCATAAACCAGCCCAAAGATTTTTCTTATGCTTTAAGTTTAAATCCCGGGCATGGTATGGAAAAAATTAATGGTCTAGGGGCAGACGGTTTAGTATATAAGCAATGTTTTGCATCTTATACACACCTTTTTGCTCCGGCAGTTGTGCATTGGGCAGAAAACTTTGTGGCGGCCGCTAAGGTTCATCAAAGTAATCAAATTCATCTGGCAAAAAATATATGATCCAATTAAATAAAAAGAAAAGAAATAAAGATGGGAATAATGTCTTCAGTGCTCTTGGCACTGCTTCTACCATGGGAATGCACTTTATTTCTGGGCCTTTTGTTGGGGGTGGACTTGGTTATTTGTGTGATATTTACCTTTTTAATTCTTATCCTATCGGTAGTTTAATTGGGATTGTACTTGGTGTGGCAGCAGGTTTTCGCAATGTTTTTTTAGATGCAGAGCTTCTGAGGAAAAAACAAGAACAACTTGATAATAATCTTAAAAATGAACAAGAAACGAAAAAACATAATGATTGAAAAATTTATAGATTTTATGGAAAACTATTTGGACGCCAAAAAACTAAGTCCACCAATTAAAAAAATAATTAAATTTAATACAATTTTTATTTTTTTTGGAATATTATTTAGTTTAATATTTTTCTCTGTAACAAACTGGTTTTTCTGGCTTTTTATTTCAGCCGCCTTGGGGCTTTGGAATTTTATTTTTTTGTCTATTTCAATACAAAAAATTATAAATTTCAATATGATAAATAGTAAAAATTATAGAAATGCCAAAATGAAACAATTTTTTTTATTTAATTTAAGGCTTTTCATTAGTGGAATTTTCCTATATATTTGTTTGGTGCATTGGAATGCAAACCCTTTTTCTTTAGCTCTTGGTTTGGCAATTCCATTGTTTAGTGTTCCAATTTTATTAATTGTATTTAGAAATTAACACTTTCAGGAGATATTATGGCAGTTGAAGGTTTACCACACCCATTATTATTATCAACGGTTATGGGTATGGACGAAGTAACCATTGGCGGTGACGAAATTCGTCTAACCTATGTTTTTTTCACCTGGTGTGGCATGATTTTACTAACCCTTATAGGGCTACAACTTCGTAAATCCATAAAGCTTGTGCCCGGTAAGTTTCAAAGTGTTTTTGAAATTGGGATTGAGAGTCTAGAAAATCTTGTCATTGACACAATGGGAGAGAAAGGACGTAAGTTTGTTCCTCTGTTGATAGGTATATTCATTTATGTCTTCTTTATGAATATTTTAGGCTTAATTCCCGGATTTGATGCTCCTACGGCCAATATTAATACCACAGTGGCCATTGCTCTATTTGTATTTATTTTTTATAATTATATAGGCATAACAACGTGGAAAACTAAATACATAAATCATTTTACAGGGCCAACCAAGGCATTAATTCCTTTGATGTTGCCCATTGAAATAATTTCACATTTAGCTCGTCCCTTGTCCATGTCATTGCGTCTTTTTGGCAATATTTTTGGCGAAGAAATGACTTTATTAATTTTCTTTGGAATGGGTGCAAGTATTTATGTAGGTGCTTTGGTGGGAACTGTTCCAATGTATTTTCTATTTTTATTAGCCAAAACAATTCAAGCATTTATTCTATTTATGCTAACCATGATTTACATTAAAGATGCAATGGAGCATGCCCATTAATCTTTATAATAACTTAGTTGGGGAATGGTCATTTGACCGAAACAATATAACAATAAAGGATATTTACAATGCGTAAAACTCTTTTTATTTCGCTTAGCACACTTATGATGCTTACTTTAGCAACAGTGGCTATGGCGGCAGAAGGTGATGGAGTTTCCACAGGCTTTGGGATTGCAGCCCTAGGCATGGGACTTGGAATTGGTATTGCAGCCGGTTTTTGTGGAATGGGACAAGGTAATGCTGTTGGTTCTGCTTGTGAAAGTATTGCAAGAAACCCTGATGCAAGTGCCAAAATTCAAACATCATTAATTCTTGGCTTGGCATTTATTGAATCATTAGCAATTTATGCACTCTTGATTGACTTGATTTTAATATTTGTAAAAACTTAATATTTATATCATAAAAGGCAGAATATTATTCTGCCTTTTATGGATTAATTGTAATATTAGACAATTTTACAAAAAATGGTGCGATTGTGAGATTACTCTCTGGTCATCCGTTTTTTAGTTTTTTTATAAGGCCTAACGTTTATGAATATTCTACAAAAAAATGATCACATTCCAAGAGCAACAATTCAACGACTAACAATTTATTTGCAAGTTCTTGAAACCATGAAGAAAAATAATATAAATATTACTTCTTCTGAACCATTGGCACAAGCTTGTGATGTTAATGCTTCACAAGTTCGCAAAGACTTGGCATATTTTGGTGAATTTGGTGTTCGAGGTGTTGGTTATTATGTAGATTACTTATTAAATGCCATTAGGGATAGCTTACACGCAAATCGTGAATGGCGTGCGGCTCTAATTGGGGTTGGTAATTTAGGTCGAGCCTTATTAAACCATCAAGAGTTTAGACGTAAAGGCATAAATATTGTTGGTGCATTTGATTGTGATCCTTTTAAAATTGGTGAAGCAGTTTATGGACAAGAAATCTTTTGCACAAAAACTTTAAAAGATAAAGTTCCAGAACTAAATATTGAGCTTGGAATAATTACAACTCCGCCTGAAAGAATTCAAAGGGCTGCAGATCAACTTATTGAAGCAGGTGTTAAAGGGATTTTAAACTTTACATCAGCAAGAATTACAACACCTAATAATGTTTTTGTAGAGTATGTGGATTTCTTTAATCAAATTTATACTTTAACTTTTAATATTTCAACTAAGCTATAATTTTCAATAGAATTAGACTCCATATTCTTTTTATAACCCAATTATTGCACTTCTTTTCTAAAATAATTTTTTAAATTTCAAAATTACAAACTAGTCATAGCTCAACTGTGCTATGCTTTAGTTTTTGCATGGAATTATTATGAGCATATTAAATTTAATTGGACAAACTCCTATAATATATTTGGAAAAATTATCTAAAGAATTAAATGTCAATATTTATTTGAAGGCAGAAATGTTTAACCCCGGTGCTTCTATCAAAGACAGGGCTTCCTATGCTTATATTAAAAATGCTTTATCCAGAAATGAACTGCGTACAAATGGAACAGTTGTTGAGGCTTCAAGCGGTAATTTGGGCATTGGACTTGCAACTGTTTGTAAAGCCTATGAATTAAATTTAAAAATCTGTATGCCACAATCGGCTAGTTTGGAAAGACGCAAGTTAATTCAGGCTCTTGGGGCTGAACTTATTTTAACTCCTGCTAATCTTGGAATGGGTGGGGCTATTGAAAAGGCAAAACAGCTACTTGCAGAAAGCTCAAATACTTTTTTCCCAAATCAATTTGAAAATACTGATGGGCCTAAAATACATTATGAAACCACAGGACAAGAATTGGTAAATTATGCTAAGGACAACAATATAAGCATTGATGCTTTTGTTGCCGGAGTTGGTTCGGGTGCAACATTTTCTGGAGTTGGAAAAGCAATTTTAGAGCATTTTAAAGCCTACCTTTGCCCTGTTGAACCTGAGGAATCTGCTGTTTTATCCGGAGAAAAAGCAGGGCTTCACGGTATTCAAGGGATTGGAGCAGGTTTTATTCCAAAAGTAATGAATTTAGAAATTGCCAATGAAATTATCAAAATAAATACAAAACAAGCCATTGATTATGCAAAACAATTGCGAGAATATGGAATTAATGCCGGAATTTCAAGCGGTGCAAATTTGGCTGCTGCTATCATACTGGCAAAGCGTCCGGAATTTAAGGGAAAAAATATTTTTAGCATAGCCTGCGATACAGGGGAGCGTTACCTTTCCACTGATTTATTTTTATAAAGAAGCACTATTTACTCGATGCTGAAAAATTTTTTTTTGCTTTTTCAGGAAGGCAGGCTTTCTTTTAACCTTGCTTAATAGTGTACTTATATTGAATTAAAATTAAAAGTTTGCAATATGGTAACTTCAAATAAAATACCATAAAATGAATATATTTTGAGAGGGTAAAATCAAGCTTTTCATGGGCTTAGTTTTCCTATTTTTACTTAAAATCCCAAATCAATTATTCTTGACAGTTGCTTATTTTTATTGTTTTATTTTTCTTTAGTTACTATTTTTTATAGTTTATATATTTTAAAATAAAAGAGATTTTAATGCTCCATAACAATAATCATTCTAATATCCTAGAGCTACAAAATGTTTATAAGACCTTTAACATTAAGCAATCTTGGGGGCAAAAAAAAATTTTTTATGCTGTCAAGGATCTTAGTTTGAGTTTAGCGCAAGTTTCTTGCCTTGGGTTGTTAGGTGAATCTGGTTGTCGCAAAACAACTTTAGCTCTAATAATTGTGGGATTACTTGCGGCAAGCAAGGGAAAGATTTTATTTAAAGGTGAAGAGTTATACACTGTAGGCAGTCGAGAAAAAATACATAATCCAGAAAAAATACAGATGGTATTTCAGGATCCATTTTCATCGTTAAATCCTAGAAAATGCGTTGGAAAATCAATTTCTGAGCCTTTATTTTTAAGTAAAAAAGAACTTTCAAAATCTGAAATAATTGAAAAAACTCACGAAATTTTACAAGGTGTGGGATTAAGTCCTATATTTTATCAACGCTTTCCCCATGAGTTCTCAGGTGGACAAAGGCAGAGAATAGCTTTGGCAAGAGCTCTAATAACAAAACCTGAAATAATTGTTTGTGATGAACCTGTTTCAGCCCTTGATGTTTCTGTGCAGGCGCAAGTATTAAATTTGATGAAAGATTTTCAAAGAAAGCTTAATTTATCTTATATTTTTATTTCTCATGATCTTCATGTGGTTGCACACATGAGTTCTGAAATAGTAATTATGTACTTAGGGCAAATTGTAGAAAAAGCAAAAAAGAGAGTATTTTTAAAAATACTTCTCACCCTTATACTAAGGCACTTTTAGACTCTGCTCCAAACTTTCAAACTCATCACAGAAAGTTTATTGGAATACAGGGAGAACCCCCTAATCCACTAAATCCTCCGCAGGGTTGTGCTTTTAGTGCTCGCTGTGCCAATGTAAAGCCACTGTGCCATGAAGAAGCACCAATTTTACAAGAAATTGAAACAGGGCATTTTGTTTCCTGTCACTTCCCTTTGAATAACTAGTCGATGCTGGAAAAGTCAATTTTCCTGTTTAAAGAACTAAAAAAATTTAAGGCCAAAGAGGTAGGTAGTTTATACCTGTTTCAAGTGGCAAACCGAACATTAGGTTTGCATTGGCCACAGCTTGTAATGAAGCTCCCCTTGCTAAATTGTCAATGGCAGAGGTTATAATTAGTCTTTTTGATCTTTGATCCACACTAATTCCAACATCGCAAAACATAGTGCCTCTGACATTGCGTGTTTGCGGTAAATCTCCAAGGGGTAAAACCCTTACAAATGGTTGGTTTTCCCAAGTTTTTGAATATATTTCATGCACTTCTTCTTGGCTTAGTTCTTTTTGCATTTTAGTATAGATGGTGGCCAAAATTCCCCTTTGAATGGGTAGTAAATGTGGATTAAAGGAAAGAATAATATCGTCTTTTGCTACAAGACTAAGTTCTTGTTCAATTTCCGGAGTATGTCTGTGTTTTCCGGCTATACTGTAGGGGCGGAAGCTATCTTGCACTTCACAAAAAAGGGTTGGAACTGTAGCTTTTCTTCCGGCTCCGCTTGTGCCTGATTTAGCATCAATAATAATGCTATCATTCTTAATTAATTTGTACTGAATAGCAGGGTAGAGGCCCAGAATACTTGCAGTTGGATAACAGCCGGGATTGGCAATAAGTCTGGCTTTTTGGATTGCTAGGCTATTTATTTCCGGTAAACCATAGATGGCTTCTTGTAAGAGTTTTGCTTCTGTATGTTTCACTGAGTACCATTGTTCATAGGTTTCAGTGCTTTTTATCCTAAAATCTGCTGATAAATCAATAATTTTTAAACTTTTATTTTTTTTGTCTGCAATTTCAAATAATTTTCCCACGGTTTCCATGGCTACAGAATGGGGAACTGCCAAAAAAATCAAATCACATTTGTCCACCAATTCTTCCGTTTTGGCATCTGAAATTTCAAGGTTTCCAAGGGGATTTCCCAATAAAAAAGGATAAAGCTCTTGTAATTTTTTACCACTTTCTTGACGCGATGTAACCATACTTAGGTTAAAATGTTCGTGGGTGGCTAAACAACGAGCTAATTCCATGCCTGTGTAACCTGTTACACCAATTAATCCAACTTGATACATAAAAATTTCCTTTTATAAGTCAATATTTGTTAAGAGGCTTATTTATTTTGTGTAATATATTTCATACGCACTTCGTAAAGCACATCTTTTAACATTTTTTGTTCTGAATTGCTTAAACCATTACTAAATTTATCGTCTAACATTTCAAGTAAATCAATGGTGTGTTTGGCCAATACATGGTCTTTATTGGTTATTTTTGTGTCAGGATCAGGAACTTCACCAAGGTGAACAAGGGCTGATGAAGCTAGAGACATAATAAAGGTTGAAAAATCAATACCCGGTAATTCTGAAC
>CAYJHF010000004.1:0-8525 GCA_964369905.1 uncultured Mailhella sp.
ATCTGGCTGGCTTCTCCTTATTACTCCGAAAAATCAATCGCTTGACTAAATAGTTATTATTTTTTACAGCATCGATTAAATCAACTCATGTTTTTTTCTCAAAGAGTAAAGATAAAAAATTACCACAAAAATAGTAAGTAATTCTGCCATGGGAATAGCAAACCACAATCCCTCGGCTTGCCAAAAATAAGAAAAGCTAAAAATACAGAGTAGAGCAAATAACAAGGAGCGACAAAAGGCAATTATGCCTGAGACTAAACCATTGCCAAGGGCAGTAAAAAGAGCTGATGCAAAAAAATTAATGCCAACAAAAAGAAATGAAAGGGCATAAATCCCAAGACCGTGACTAGCTAAGGCAATTACGTCTGTTCCTTGCTCAAAGAATAAACCGGCTATTATATTGGAGTAAAAGTAGCTAAAACCATAGGCCAAGATTGACATTATAACAACAATAGTAAAACAACGCCTTATGGTCAGCCTTAAAAAAACAATATTTCTTGCCCCATGGTGATAAGAAATCACAGGAGCAACTCCTAGAGAAAAGCCAATAACTGCTGAATTTACTAAGAAAGAAAAATAAAGAGCGGCTGTAATTGAAGCAACTCCGTCTGCCCCCAAGTATTTCATCATCAAGATATTAAATGCTATCATAGTCAGTAGTTGACTAAGTTGTCCCACCATTTCCGAAGAACCATTAAACATACTCTTGGTTAAAATACTTAGGTGAAAGTGAGGTTTGCGAAAATGCAAGCCATTTCTATTTTTATAAAAAAATACAAAACCGCCGAAACTTGGAATAATCCAGCTCATTACAGTAGCATAGGCTGCACCTGCCACACCAAATTCAAAAATCACAATAAAAACATAATCAAATATAATATTGATTAAACCGCCAATAATTGTCAGGTAAAATCCTAGGCTTGGTTTGTCTGCCGCCACAAAGAAACAACTAAACATCCACTGAAAAGCAAAAAATATACCAAATAGGAGCATAGGATAAATATAGGCTTTTACGTCTGACAAAAGTAAATCGTTAGCACCCAACAAATAAGCTAGTTCATCTAAAAAAATTATACAAATAATACAGTAAATAGCAGAGAGAAAAGTTAAAGCACATAAGATTAGTGTAAAAGCTTTATCGGCCAATAATTGTCTTTTCATGCCCATGCGGTGTGAAACAAAAGCACTACCACCTGTTCCAAACATAGTGGCACTTGCTCCTAAAAACATGATAAGTGGATAGCCAATATTTAAAGCAGCCAAAGCTTCTGCAGAAACAAAGCGAGCCACAAAAAGCCCATCTACTATGGTATAAACAGAAACAACCACCATCATAAGTAAGGTTGGCATAGCAAACCTTAGTAATTGAAAGCCGGTGAGTTCATCGGAGATTTTATATTTCATGCCTTACTCAAAGTAAAGCTCTGCACAAAATTTGTACAGAGCTTTAAATTTAGTTCAATTTTATTAAAAATTTATTGAGCAACAACAGCTTCCTGTGGTGTTACCTGTGGTTTTTTGGCTTGATTTTGAATTAATTCATAAATTTTATCAGCCAAAACCTTTAATTCAGGTTTTGCAAATTGAGCATCAGCTCCAACAGAGTTAGCTTTGTGGGCTGTGTCCGGGCTGATTAACGATGAGAAAATGGCCACAGGGATATTTCTCAAGGTATTATCACTCTTTACTTCTTTGCAAAGGGATAGCCCGTCCATATTTGGCATTTCAACATCTGCAATTATGCCTTGAATAAAGTTTGTAACAGGAACATTTTTATCAAAGGCTTCTTGTTGTCTCTCTTTTATATAGTTAAAGGCTTGTAGTCCGTCCTCAAACTGCTGCACCTTAAACCTTGTGTCTTTACTAAGAATATCCATAACCATTCTGCGAATAGATCTTGAATCGTCCACGTGAATAATATGGTATGTTTCATATTTTTGACCATCAGGAAGGGCTTCAAGCTCATATTCTTGCATGGCAAGTTCAGGAGTCATGGAGGCCACAATAGCTTCTAAGTCAAGCACCAAAACAACCCTATTTTCAATTCGTACCACACTGGTTATGCAATCACCACAAGAGTGTTGGATTAATTTACTTGGTAATTCAACGTCTGTCCAAGATAGTCTATAAATTCTATTTACACCGGAAACCAAAAAAGAAGTTAATGTATTGTTAAACTCAGTAACAATAACTTTTGGATCACTATTTTTCTTTGATTTTTTATTCAGAAAAGAGGCTAAATCAATAAGAGGAATAACTTTTCCATTTCTAAATGGAAACATTCCGGCCATTCCTTTTACTTCTTCACTTGGAATTTGAGTTAGTGGTTGTTTTCTTATGATTTCAACAACCTTGGCTACATTTATTCCATAGTAACCTCTATATTCTTCACCGTCTTCATTAATTTCCTCAATGTAAAATTCCACAATTTCCAGTTCATTTGTGCCTGATTCCAGCAAAATATTTGTTTGTGCCATATTACCTCTCCAAAATATTTTATTAAAAGAGCTTAACTTCTCTGAAAAAAGCCTTGCCAATTCACTTTCAATATTTCCTATCGGATAAAATTTAATTTTTAATAAGCTTTTTTTTATTTTTTCCAAAGAACAAAACTTGCCTTTGGATTAAACTGTTACAGGAATTGAAAAATCCCTAACACTTTTTTTTTATCATTTTTTTTAAAAAAAAGCTAGTTTTATTTTATAGATTAAATTTTGCTTTTAATTTGCTTATTCTTGAGAGGGATAAACTATTTTTTGTGAACTTATTTCTATAGTTCTAGAGCAGTTTCAATAAAGATTGAACCTACTCTAAACCATATAACTTTCAAAAAGCAATCATTTAACGAAGTGGCAAAGCCACTTCTATTCTTGCTTTTTGCACTTCAATGTCGCTATGCTCCAATGAAGTGTTTAGGGCATTTTAGGACAATTTTTTTCAAAAATGCCCTAATATTTACCAAAGGCTCTTGGCTCAAATAGTTTATTTTTTTCAGCATCTTGCCTTTCTTCCATAAGTTTAGGCTCTGTCCAATGATGCAAATAGACGGCAATTTCTGCACCCATGGCAGCAATTAAGCTAGACATTGAATTGATTGGCATTCGATAATGTACTGTAAATATAACATTTTCTTTATCAGTCTTGTATGGCAATAGTCCACTTTGTTGAATAGACCAAAGCAGAGCACCGGTATTTGTATCATAAATTTCCCATTGCAGGCCAATTTTTGAATCTCCAACTCCGCCTCCGTCAAGATAATAAGTAATATAACCGCCTATTACAAAATCAGCTCCAAGCATTTTTGCACCTTGCACTACATTTTCCACCATATATGGAGGATTAATAGAGGAGAATTCCAAGATCTTGAAAGTTTGTTCTCCTAAAAGTTGTTGCCAAAGTATTCTTGAAACTCCTTTTGAAATGGCCACATGATCAAAGTTCTCTTGTAACATTCCAAGGGGTACAAAAAGGGCTGTAGGCTTTGCTTCAAGTGGACGATTAGCCCCCACATTAACTATAATGTCACTTAAATATTTTTTGGCATCAATATAAATTGTTGCTCCGTTTTCCACTGAGTAATCTAGCCTTCCATCTTTTGGAAATAGTATTTCTGTAGTGTTTTCTTTGATTTCTTGGCCAACAGTTTCCACTGTGGCACAAGAGGAAAGCAAAAACAATGCAAGAAAAAAAGTGCTTGCAAAAAGCTTAGAGTAATGTTTTTTACTAGGCATAATATTCCCCATATAAGCTAGAGTGTTTATAAAAATATCTATTGCAAATTTTATACCAGAAAAAATAAAAAAAATTCCTGAAAAATTAAATTTTTCAGGAATTATTGAGCAGTAATTTACAATAAAAAAATAAACTGCTAGTTTTATACATTAATCAGTTCTTGAAAATTCTCTAATGGAATGAGCATGAGCTATGGCCTCAATTTCCACTAAAACATTTTTTGGCAAGGTTTTCACAGCCACACAAGATCTTGCTGGAAAATGATCTGTAAAATATTTAGAATAAACAGCATTAAAAGCAGCAAAGTCGTCCATGGTTGATAAAAATACTGTGGTTTTAATCACAGTACCAAAGTCTGCATTGCCGGCTTCAAGAACTGCCTTAAGATTTTTAAAGCATTGCTCTGCTTGAGCAGACACATCAGAGCCAACCACTTCACCGGTTTGAGGTGATAATGCAATTTGACCTGAAGTATAAATAATTCCATGAGATGACACAGCTTGTGAATATGGCCCGATGGCTTCTGGCGCTTCTCCTGTGTGAATAATGTGTTTTGGCATAATAACCCTCCAAAAAAATAGCCCAGCTATTTTACTAAAATGTTAAACCTGCACTACTTAAACAATAAGCCTATAATTTATTTAGCTATAATCAATTAAGTATTCCCTTTAACTAATAGTACAACTTTATCAGCCAAACAGTCAAGTGCATCTATAATGGCAGGATCATCTTTTGGACAAATAACAGAAAGTTCAGTGCAGGCCGCAATTAGAACATTTACGCCACTTTTGCGAAAATCAGCAATTATGCCTTTTAAGGTATTTATGGATTCTTCCCCCTTATGTCCTTGCTTTACTGCCCTAATTACAGCATTAACCCTTTCTTGTAATTCGGGGCATGGATTAGCTTCTTCAAGGCCATAAGCCTCAAGTTTTCTTTTAAAAATATCTGTTTGTATGGTGCTGTTAGTTGCGAGCAGGCCAACTACTTTCTCGTCCGGATTTGTCTTTATAAGGTGTTCAACAGTGCAAGTAATCATGTCCACAAAAGGTAAACTGCTTGCCTCCTGTATATCAGCAAGATAATAATGGGCTGTATTACATGGCATACAAAGCATATCTACGCCATAAGCCTCAAGCCTTTTAGCCATGTCAGCTAAAACAGGGCCAGAAGAAGGACCCTCACCATTTATGGAACGTATTCTATTGGGAACCTTAGAATTTTGATCAACTATACAGTGAATATGACCACTATCAGAAATGGCTTTATTTTTATTGACTAAGCGGTGCATAAACTCAATTGTTGCCTCAGGGCCCATACCGCCCAATACTCCTACTATTTTTTCTGCTTCCATAATTACCCTCTATTGAGAACCAAGCACAATCATTTAGTATGCAAAGTTTCTCACATAAATTAAATTAATTTAAAATTATTATTCAAACTTAAAAGCTTTACATAAATTTTTTTGAAAAATTTCAAATGAAATACAGTATCGCTTTTTACTTTGTACACCCAACCTAAGCCCCTGCTAAAAAATTATTGCAGAGGTTTTAAGTAAATTTTATTTTAAAACCTTGTGTCGACATTACAACAAAGCCAAAATCATGGCAATAAGTCTTTATTCCAATAATTTCAGTTTCTTATAAAAAAACTACTACAATAGTTTTTAAATTGTGAAATATTGTACATAGTTATACTTTTAGTTTTTTTTAAAAAATCATGAAAATTTAAAATTTTAGCAAAAATTTAACATATCAACATTTTTTATAGATTTTTTTTGAAAAAAATATATCCTTTCTTTGCATTAAATAGCTTAAATTAATTCAATATTAAGAAAGCACTGTGCAATTTTTATGTAGTTATTTTATAAAACAATATTAATGTTAAACTCAGTAAGGAGCACAAAATGTCATTGTATACCAAAGAAAAAGCTTTAGACTATCATCAAAATCCACGCCCTGGCAAATTAGAAATATTCCCAACTGTCCCCTGTTCAGATCAAAAAGATTTATCTCTGGCTTACACTCCCGGCGTTGCTTTTCCATGTCTGGCCATTGAAGAGGACAAAGCAAATGCTGCCCTATATACAGCCAAGGCAAACTTAGTTGGAGTTATTACCAATGGAACAGCTGTGCTTGGGCTTGGAAATATTGGAGCTGCTGCCAGCAAGCCTGTTATGGAAGGAAAGAGTATTTTATTTAAAATGTTTGCTGATGTTGACTCTTATGATATTGAACTTGATGAAACAGATCCCAAGAAATTTTGCCAAATAGTTAAAGCCTTAGAGCCAACATTTGGAGGCATAAACCTTGAAGATATTAAAGCGCCTGAATGTTTTTATATTGAAGAACGATTAAAAAAGGAAATGAATATTCCGGTATTTCACGACGATCAGCACGGAACAGCCGTAATTACCGGAGCAGGATTAATTAATGCTTGTGAGTTGACAAAGCGTAAAATAAGCTCTTGCAAAGTTGTTATTTCAGGGGCAGGGGCTGCGGCCATAGCTTGTGCTAATTTTTATATAGCTCTTGGTGTGAAAAAGAAAAATATTTTTATGTTTGACTCAAAAGGGCTTATTCACAAAGGTAGAACCGACTTAAATAAATATAAAGCTAAGTTTGCTCAACCCGAAGAACTTAGCCTTGCCAAAGCCATGGAAAATGCTGATGTTTTTCTCGGACTTTCAAGAAAGGGAATTATTAACGGAGAAATGCTAAAATCCATGAATAAAAAACCCCTTATCTTTGCTTGTGCCAACCCAGATCCTGAGATTAGCTATGCTGAAGCAAAACAAGCAGTGCCCGACTGTATTATGGGCACAGGCAGAAGTGATTTTCCTAACCAAATCAATAATGTATCAGGATTTCCTTTTTTATTCCGCGGTGCTTTAGATGTGGGAGCTACAGAAATCAATGAAGCCATGAAAATAGCTGCCGCTAAAGCTATTGCTGACTTGGCAAAGCAAAGTGTTCCCGCTGAAGTTAGCAAGGCCTATGGAGGAAAAACATTTGAATATGGGCCAGAATATATTATCCCAACTCCCCTAGACCCAAGACTTTTAGAATTTGAAGCACCGGCCGTGGCTAAAGCAGCCATGGACTCAGGAGTTGCCACCAGAAAGATTACTGATCTTGAAGCTTATAGAAATAGCTTAAAAGCTAGGATTGCAGCTTTAAAAGCTAGAATTGTTTAGTCAATAGAAATTTAGTAAAAAACATAAAGAAATCTGCAAGGAATAGGCACAAAGCGGGCTGTTTTCTTGCAGATTTTAAATTTAAAAGCTTAGGGCATTTTTGGAAAAGAGTTGTCCTAAAATGCCCTAAACACTTCATTGGAGCATGGCGACATTGAAGTGCAAAAAGCAAGAATAGAAGTGGCTTTGCCACTTCGTTAAATGATTGCTTTTTGAAAGTTATATGGTTTAGAGCAGGTTCAATCTTTATTGAAACTGCTCTAGTATGCAAATCTCAGATTTTAAAATTTCCATAAATCTTTCCTAAATGAAGAAATAACCTAAAAAAATAAAAAACACTGTAAATCTTGCATTTTGTGTTTAAATAGTATAAACATACAAAAAGTGCTATGAACTTATCCGCGTTTGACATTTTTATTTAAGAACTCTGCGCAATGATTGTGTAGGGGTTTCATGTAGGCTTTTTGAAGCTTTCTTTTTTGTGTGGCTAAATGCCATTTTGAAATTAACCCTCAAATCACCTCTTTTTTGTGTGGCTAAAGGAGATTTACATGGATCCGTATTATGCCGGTTGGCTTTCCATCGTACCGCCTGTTTTGGCAATTGTTTTGGCTTTAATTACTAAAGAAGTATTTTCTTCTTTGTTTTTAGGTATTTTAAGTGGCGCACTTATTTATAGTATAGGCATTGGCCATGAATTTATTCCCATGGGAACGATTGAAACAGCTTTTACAACCATGGTAAATAGGCTTGATTTTAATATTGTTTTATTCTGTAGCTTACTAGGAGCCTTGGTTTATATAATTAATGTGGCCGGTGCAACCAGAGCTTATGGAAAGTGGGCAACAACAAGAATAAAAAGCAAAAGAGCTGCTTTATTATCAACCTCCGGCCTTGGCGGAACTATTTTTATTGATGACTATTTTAACTGCCTAACCGTTGGAACAGTCATGTACCCAATTACTGACAGTTATAAAATATCAAGGGCTAAATTGGCTTATATTATAGATTCAACAGCGGCTCCCATTTGTATTATTGCCCCCATCTCTAGTTGGGCTGCAGCTGTTGGCAGTAATTTAAAAGCCACAAATGCTTTTGATAGTGATTTCACTGCCTTTATTGCCACAATACCTTATAATTATTATGCAATCTTTGCTCTAATTATGGTTGTAATTGTTTGTCTTTTTGATTTCAACCTAAAATCCATGCAAAAATCTGAAGACAGAGCTTTAGCAGGTGATGTTGGCGCTATTTCCAGCAACGTAATGGAACCAAAAATTTCTGACAAAGGAACAGTTTTGGATATGATAATTCCTTTACTATCCTTGATTGTTTTTGCCACAGTCGGACTTTTGTATAGTGGTGGATATTTTGGAGATGATGAAGCTTATCACAGTCTTGGCGGTGCTTTTGGTAATGCCTCGGCTTCTGTAGCCTTAGTTTGGGCTTCTTTTGGAGCAATTGTTGTTGCATTTATTATGTTTGTTCCAAGAGGTATACTCTCCCTTAAAAGCTTTATGGACGCCTTTACAGATGGTGTAAAAGCAATGCTTCCTGCCAATATGATTCTTGTTCTGGCTTGGACCATTGGTGGTAT
>CAYJHF010000004.1:8535-15565 GCA_964369905.1 uncultured Mailhella sp.
TGCCGTGATTTGCTGCAAACACCGGAATTTGTAAAAACTCTATTTGAGGCCGAAGGTGGTGCTACAGCAGGGCTTTTACCTGCTTTTATCTTCATTATTGCAGGATTTTTAAGCTTCTCCACAGGAACAGCTTGGGGAACATTTGGTATTTTAATTCCAATTGTTGTACCTATTGCTCAAGTTATTGATCCAAGCCTTATTGTTGTTTGCTTGTCTGCAACCTTGGCCGGCGCTGTATTTGGAGATCATTGTTCACCAATTTCTGACACAACAATTTTATCAAGTGCCGGTTCAGGTTGTAACCTGGTTGAGCACGTTTCAACCCAAATAGGCTATGCCGTTGTGGTTGCTGTTTGTAGTATTGTTAGTTATGTGATTGCAGGACTAACCGGAGGAGCAATTTGGACTAGCCTTGCCGGTGGACTTGTTACAATGGGTATACTTGTTACAATAATTAAAATGATGCAAAATAATCAGGCCGTAAAAGCCTAGATTAGTGGACTGGATTAATTTTTTTCTGGTGGAGAAGACTTTTGTTCTCAAAAGTCTTCTCCACCAAACCCCCTTTTTCAAAAAACTTTAATGACCTAATCTTAAAGTTAAAATCTGCAAGAACATTGTATACACAATTTTCTTGCAGATTTTTAATTGCTTGGAGGCTATGAGTTAATTGCCAGCCACGTTTATACTATACAGAGCACCTCACTTTAAAGATGCCAAGTTACTTTTCTATCTTTAAAGCGTTTTTTCATTATTTCAAGAGCTTCTGTATTTTTATCCATTAAAAAACATTTACGCCCTCGATTTAAAGCTGCCTCACCAAAAGAACCACTGCCTGCAAAAAAATCACAAACCAGTGAGTTTTCATTACTATGCACATCAATAATTCTTTCTAAAATTTTCACAGGTTTTTGTGTGGCATAGCCGGTTTTCTCTTTGCTGTTTGGGCTAACTATGGTATTCCACCAAACATCTGTTGGTGTTTTGCCAAGTGCGGCCTTTTCTGCGCTAACTAAATTTGGCGCCATATAGGGTATACGGTCTATGGCATCATAATTATAAATATAGTTTTTGTGATCTTTGGCATACCAAAAAATATTATCGTGTTTGCAAGACCATTTTTTGCGGGTTCTGGCTCCATAATCATAGCTCCAGATAATTTCATTTATAAAGTTTTTACGCCCAAAAATTTCATCAAGTAAAATTTTACAGTAGTGAGATTCACGGTAATCAATGTGAAAAAAAATTGAGCCATGGGGGGATAAAATTCTTTTTGCTTCGCAAAGTCTTGGCTCTAAAAACTCAAGGTAATCGTCAAAAATATCTGCATAACCCAAAGTTCCGATTTTTATACTTTTATAGCGCTTACCATTAAATCCTGTTCTATCACCATCTTGACAAACAACTGTTTTGATTTGAGTTCTTTCTTGTTTCTTACCAGTGTTAAAGGGTGGATCAATATATATTAAATCTACACTTTCACTTTTTATCTTGGGTAATAAATCCAAATTATCCCCAAACCAAATATCTAGTTTTGACATTTTTTTAACACCTTATTATTCAACAGTAACACTTTTGGCCAAATTTCTTGGCTGATCCACGTCTTTACCAAGATAGTCTGCCATTTCATAGCTAAATAATTGCATGGCAGGTAGAGCAAGCAATTCAGGTAAAATAGTTTTTGGCAAAATCCATAAATCATCGCTACTTATCAGACAACTTTCCTCAACCAAAGCAATAACCTTGCCTTGCCTTGATTGCACTTCCATAATGCCTGATTGCACTTTGGAAAAATGTTCATCATCAAAGGCAATGATAAATGATGGAAACTCTGAGTCAATTAATGCAATTGGCCCATGCTTCATCTCTCCGAGAGCATAAGCTTCCGCGTGCACATAAGAAAGTTCTTTGAGTTTCAAAGCACCCTCAAGGGCTAAAGGATAAGCAATTCCTCTGCCAAGGTAAAAAAATGAGTGAGCTAAATTATATTTTTTAGCCAGCTCACTAGCTTTTTCCTGTAAGCTTGGTAGTACTTTTTGCAATACATCAGGCATGGCTTTTAATTGCTCTATAAGTTTCACTCTAAGATTTGGCTCTTGATTTTGCTCTTGTCCCCAATAGGCTGCCATGAGTAGTAAAATAATCATCTGGCTTAGCATGGCTTTTGTTGAAGCTACACTTATTTCAGGGCCTGCCTGAGTGTATAAAGCCAAATTGGACTCTCTGGCAATGGTTGAGCCAAGCACATTGCAAACACCCAACACTTTATGCCCCAAAGACTTTGCCAAACGTAAAGCCCCTAGGCTGTCTGCTGTTTCACCGGACTGACTGATTACAATAACTACTTCTTCTGGCTCAAGTAGAGGTTTGCGATAACGAAATTCCGATGCAATTTCCACACTAACAGGAATTTTTGCCAAGCTTTCAAAATAACTTTGAGCCCACAACCCTGCGTTATATGAAGTACCACAAGCTATAATTCTCAATCTTTTAGGAATGACAAAACTCTCAAGTTCAGGAAAACATATTTTATTATCTTGTAAACGGCCTCTAAGACAATCTGTTATTACCCTTGGTTGCTCCATAATTTCTTTGAGCATAAAATGCTTATGTCCGTCTTTAGCTGCTCCTTGAATATCCCATGGAATATTGTGCACTTGTTTTTCTATTATTTTACCACTATCTAAAGACTTAACCACATAATGTTTTGGGCTTAATACTGCAATTTCACCATCATCAAGAAAAACAACGTCCTTGGTATAAGCTAAAAATGCTGTCATATCCGAAGCCACAAAATTTTCTTCAATACCAATCCCCAGCAAAAGAGGGGCGGATAATCTGGCTGCCAAAACTCCTTGTGGCATAAGTGGGCTAAGCAAAACAACAGCATAAGCACCGTCTGCTTTTTGTAATGCTAAACTAAAAGCTTGTTCAACTAAATATGCTAAAGAATTTTTTTTGGCTAAACCCAAGAAAAAATCTTCATTTTTAGCAAATTTTTTGCTAAAATTCTTTTCGAGTAATAAGTCAAGTTCGTAGGCGATTGCGTTGGCTAAAACCTCTGTGTCCGTTTCTGAGATATATTGAAAATTACATGAGGACAGCCCATCTTTTAATTGCTTATAATTTTCTATAATTCCATTGTGTATAATTGATAGAGCTTTATTTTCACTTTGGTGAGGATGTGCATTTTTTTCCACAGGCAAACCGTGGGTTGCCCATCTGGTGTGCCCCATGGCTATCGTCGCAACTGTATTTAAACTGCAAGAAAGTTTTTGCTCTAAACCAACAAGCTTACCTTCTGCTTTAGTTACTTCAAGTTTTTGACCTTGCATATAGGCAATGCCGGCTGAATCATAACCTCTATATTCAAGGCGCTTTAACCCCTCAAGAACCAAGGGGACTGCAGGCCTGTGACCACAATAACCTATAATGCCACACATATATATTTCTCCACTCAGATAATGCCAAAAAAATAAGTCCTGGCATTAGTTAGCTCACACTAAAAATTAATTTTTTTAAATTTAAAATATGCAAGAAAATTACACTTTCTGTGCTTATTTCTTGCATATTTTTTATAAAGTTTTTATAATTTTTACCTGTTTTAATAATATCTTACCATATTTTAAGCATCAAGTATTTATTTTTTTGTGGCCATCATGAACTGTTTTTGAAACAACTTTATAAATTTCTGGAAATATTTCAGCAAAATTACTTGGTGAAATTCTTTGAGTTTCAATAAATTTTACGGAAATTTCTTTACTAACTTGTAAGATTTCTTTTTCCATTCTTTCCATACTTTTTCACTTTAGCCCATTGGCTGATTACTGCGCGGGGTCGCCATGGTGTATAAATCGTGAGGATCTAAAATTAATACCACACTACCATCACCCATTATACTTGCTCCGGCTAGGCCTTTAATATTGTTTAAATATGCTCCAAGAGGTTTAATTACAATCTCTTGCCTATCAAGTAACTGGTCAACAGCAAGCCCAATACGCCTGTCATTGTCTTGCAAAATAACTACTGAAAGAGTTGTTTTATCCGGATCAGTTGGCAATTCAAGAAGTTCACCAAGATCTATAATACCAAGCACCTCGCCCCTTAAAGTAACAGCTTGTCTACCATTAATATTAGTTAAAAGAGCACTTTCAAGCTTAGTAGTTGTTGCAACAGCGTCCAGTGGAATAGCATACATTTGGTTATTCATTTTAATCATTAAGGCTTCAATAATGGCCAAAGTCAGTGGCAAGGAGAGTATAAAGCGTGAACCTTTTCCTGTTTCACTTTGAATAGTAATATTACCCTTGAGGTTTTTAATATTAGTTCTTACCACGTCCATGCCAACACCACGGCCCGAAATATCTGTAATTACTTCTGCAGAGGAAAAGCCAGGGGCAAAAATTAACTCTATGGATTCCTGATCTGTAAGGTTTTTGGCTTCTTCTTCCGTAATTACCTTTTTATTTATGGCAATTTCACGCATTTTTTCAGGATCTATACCCTTACCATCGTCCTCAACCTCAATTACTACCGAATTACCCTTGTGGTAAGCACGTAAAGTAACAGTTCCTGTAGGATTTTTTCCTACACTTTCCCTAACATGGGGCTGTTCAATACCATGATCTAAGCTATTTCTAATTAAGTGCATTAATGGATCGTTAATTGCTTCCACAACACTTTTATCAAGCTCTGTTTCCTCACCTTCAATTACAAGCTCAACATTTTTTGATATTTTCTTTGAAATATCGCGAACCAAACGCGGAAAGCGTGAAAAAACTGAAGAAACAGGCAACATCCTTACTTTCATTAATGTGTCTTGCAAATCATCAGAAACACGAGCCATAGCATAGGTTGTTTCAGCAAGATCTTGTGCAACTGTTGTTATGTCAACATTATTTGGGTTTGCTTCAATTTTTTTGGTTATCATGGCATAGCGGTTACGGTTGATTAATAGCTCACCAATTAAATTCATTAAGTGATCTAGTTTTTCATAGTCAACCCTAATACTTGAGCCTGTTTTTGTTTCTGTTTTTGCAGGAGCTGCTCCGGGCGTAGCCGGTTTTGCAGGTGGTGCTGGTGCTGCAGGTGGAGCTACAGGAGGTGCTGGAGGTGGAGGAGACGCAGGTGTAGAGGCTGAAGCAACAGATGGAGCGGGCGTTGGAGGCGGTGGAGGTGTTTGAACAGGGGCTGGGGCAACAGGAGGAGCGGGCGTTGCAGCCGGAACAGGTATCTCCTCAGGCTTTTCTTCTGGTTTTTCAGAAGCTTGCTCACTTTCTACGTTTGTAATTGTAGCATTTGCTAAACTTTCCTCAATTGCTCCTTCGGCCATTTCTATTATAATATCAACTTCTTGATCAAGTAGTGAAACTACTACTTCAAAGTCCATATCAGAGTTTCTGGCTTGATCAACAATTTTTGCAGTACGATCGGCATACTCTCTAACTTCTTCAAAATCCATAAATTTTGCTGAATTTTGTATGGCAACTAATGCACGGTACAAAGCGTCTTGCATGGCAGGCTGATCTGCATCTTCTTCAAGATTTTTTATTGCATCTCGTAAAACCACATGTTGCATAGCAATGGTGTGTTTAAACATTCCAAGGTCGCTATCTTCATCTATTTCAGCATTGCTTTCTTCATTTGCTTCAACATCTTGCTCACATTTTTCAGCACTCTCTTCACCATTAGAATGATCAACTAAAGCTTCAGGTAGTTCTATGGGACCACCAGCCACTGCAGTTTGCAGTTTTGTTAAAAGTTCACTTGTGTCACATGGACTAGCTGTGTTTTGCTCTGCATTAACTTGATTTACCAAGTACTCCATAGTTTCAACTACAACAAAAAACAAATCTACTAAATTATTTGTTATGGTCATTTTATGTTGTCTGGCAAGGTTGAGTAAGGTTTCAAGTTCATGAGTTAAAGCGTTTAATTCTGTATATTGAATTATTCCACTATTACCTTTGAGGTTGTGTGCACTGCGGAAAATATCGTTAAGTAATTCCAAGTCTTCAGGATCTTTTTCAAGATCAAATAAACATTCAGTCATCTGCGCAGTGTGCTCAAGAGCTTCATCAATAAAGTCTTTTATATGGGCTTCACTAAAACCACTTAAAACTCTTAATGGCTGTTGAGCCAAAGATTGTAACCACTCAGAAGTAGTAATGGCAGTTGAACCATTTTCATCAACTTTGGTTGCTAAAGTTTGCTCTTCTAAAATTGGAGCACTTTCTTCTGCTGGAGGTTCAGTAATAACAGGTTCTTCTGCTTCTATGGCAACCTCTGTAACAACTTCTGCAACTGGCTCTGTAGCAACAGTCTCTGCTCCTGCTTCAGCAGGCAATTGCCCTCCGCTAGACAATAAGTAGTCCAAAAGATCAACCAAATGATCAATGGGAATATCACCTTCAGAGCCTGTAGATTCAAGATTATTTAAAAATTGACTTAACACATCTGTAGTCGTTAAAATTGTGTCCATAATGGCAGGAGTCACAACCATTTCACCACGACGCAAAGCATCAAGAATGTTTTCAGCTCTGTGGGCAAGTTTATTAATTAGCATTAAATTTAAAAAGCCAGAAGCGCCTTTTAAAGAGTGCATAGGGCGAAAAATATCGTTTAATAAAGCAAGATTTTCTGGATTTTTTTCAAGTTCTAAAAGGTTTGGTTCTATGGTTTCAAGATGCTCCCTTGACTCAGCATCAAATAGATCTTGCGTCATAATTTCACCCTGTTTTGTTTCATTTACTCAGTTTTTCCAAGTAGCATTTTAATATTTCTAACCATACGTTCAGGCTGGGCCGGCTTTACAAGGTATAAGTTAGCCCCCAAGTTAATCCCTTTTTGAATATCACTTTCAGCACCTTCGGTGGATAAAATTACTATTGGGATATCACGATATAGATTTTGCTCACGGACATTTGCAATAAAAGTAAAGCCGTCCATTTTTGGCATATTTATATCTGTTAAAACAAGTGCAATGTCGCTATTTGAATAAAGTTTCTCCAAACCTTCAAGACCATTTTCG
>CAYJHF010000004.1:15575-34643 GCA_964369905.1 uncultured Mailhella sp.
TATACCCTCAGATTGCAAAATAAATGCTACAAGGTTTCTGATGGTTTTAGAATCATCAACAATTAGTATGGTCTTTTTATTCATAACTTTTCCCAAAACAAATAATTTACCCAAGAAGTTATTAAATCCAAAATATATTACATCTCTATCATGTTAGTTATGATATTGTAAAGCAAAAATTACTGTTTTAACCATATTTTTATATAAGTTAGCAATATTAATCCTTATCTTTATATTTTTTTCTAGAAAATTTCAAGAAAAAATTTATACATATTCTATACTTATTGAAATTTATGTTTTTATTTATGCAAAGGCTTTGATAATAATTATCTTTTTTTATGACAAGTTAGAAAAAATGAAATTTTTTACTTACTATACTTTGAGGGTTCTCCATAAGTGAATTATGACTCACTTTGTGGCTCGCAAAACTATCGCAACTGCTTCAGTTTGATTAGGCTCTGCTAAAAACTATTTTTTAAAATCAAAATCTACAAGAAAATTGCTTATTTAGAGCTTATTTCTTGCAGATTTTTTTGCTTTATTTTAATAAAAAACTTTTTGTTTATATATAGTTATCACATTAATGATTAACTAAAAGCTGTGGAATTATAAATTATTTTAACTAAATATCCAATTCTCCTGCGTGTAGGGCATTTCTAATAATATAATCACGCCTTGGCTCTACCCTGTCACCCATTAGTTCTTCAAAGGCATTAGAGGCAGATTCTGCATTTTCCACACTAACCCTTAATAAGGTGCGATTTTCAGGATTCATGGTTGTTTCCCAAAGTTGCTCGGGATTCATTTCACCCAAACCTTTATAGCGTTGAATTTGATAGCCTTTTTTTGCTTCAGCAAAAACTTTTTCTTTTAAATCAAAATAATCCATACTCTCAACTTCATTTTCTCCATTATAAATTTTATAAGGGAATGTTCCACATTCATTTTTAAGAGCTTCAAGTATTCCATAAGCAGTTTTAAATAGTTTGGCATTAAAAAATTCTATAGCCAAGCGAGTTCTATGTCCGCCTGAATTTTCAAAAACTATAAAAATCCTTTCCAAATCCTCATTTTTCTCAATATTTAAAAATGCTTTATATTGATGTTTATCTAACCAATTTTTAAATTCATTAGGTATTTGTTGCTCTGCAAAGTCTTCTATATTTATTTGATTGGGGTAATTTAGCAAAGTTAAAAATAAATCCTTAGCTATAGCACTGTTTTCCGCTTCAAGTATTTTTGTTTGTAAGCTATCAATGCTTTGTAAAATATTAATTAAATCATTATTTTCAAATATTTTTCCATCTGAACTTTCTATTTTTATACCTGTAATCAGTTTTTCAAATAAATACTCATCAAGACTTTTTTCATCTTTTAAATATTTTTCCATTTTAGCTGAGCGTTTAGAAATTCTAAAAAGTGGTGGTTGGGCAATAAATAAATGCCCACGCTCTATTAATTCAGGGTATTGTCTAAAAAAGAAAGTAAGCATTAGTGTTCTTATGTGTGAGCCGTCCACGTCTGCGTCAGTCATAATAACTACTTTATGATAACGTAATTTATTGTAGTCCACATCTTCGCCAATTCCAATACCCATTGCTGTGATCATATTTTTTATTTCTTGACTACCAAGCATACGATCAAATCTTGTGCGTTCAGTATTTAATATCTTACCTCTAAGAGGAAGAATGGCTTGTGTGTTTGGATTACGTCCAGATTTTGCACTACCACCCGCAGAATCACCCTCCACTATGAATATTTCACATTCGCTTGGGTCTTTGCTTTGACAATCTGCCAATTTACCCGGGAGTGAATTTTCTGACAATAAACCTTTACGTCTGACCAAATCTTTTGCTTTTCTGGCAGCTTCTCTGGCTCTGGCTGCGTCAACAGCTTTATCAATTATTAATCTTGCTTCTTTTGGATTTTCTTCAAAAAAACTATTTAAACTATTATAAACAATACCTGAAACAATGCCGGCAACTTCACTATTTCCAAGTTTTGTTTTAGTTTGTCCTTCAAATTGAGGTTGTCCTAATTTTACGCTTATAACGCAAGTCAATCCCTCTCTAACATCATCACCGCTTAAGTTTTCACCCTTAAGTTTTTTTGTTAAATCAGGTTGTTCCTTAATATAATTATTAATAGCACGGGTTAAAGCTGTTCTAAATCCTGCTAAGTGTGTTCCACCTTCCACAGTTCTAATGTTGTTAGCAAAAGTGTTAATATTTTCTTTATATGTTGCATTGTATTGAATAGCAAATTCAACACTAACTCCATCATGAACACCTTCATTATAAATTATACTGTGTAGGGCTGATTTTTCTGTATTTAAATCTTTAACAAATTGAATAATTCCGCCCTCAGCTTTGTAAGTGTGAGTTTCATCTGTTCTTTCATCAATACAAATAAGCTCAATTCCTTTATTTAAATAAGCAAGCTCTTCAAAACGCTTTTGCAAAACTTCAAAGGAATATTCATTGGTTTCAAAAATCTGATCGTCAGGCATAAAATGAACTCTTGTGCCATGCCCCTCTGCTTCACCTAATTCTTCAACAGGAGTAACAGGATTTCCTCTTTCATAACGTTGTTTATAGCGTTTACCATCTCTTCTAATAGTTACTTCAAGCCATTCAGAAAGAGCATTTACACAAGAAACACCAACACCATGCAAGCCACCAGAAACTTTATAGGCATTATTATCAAATTTTCCACCGGCATGAAGCATAGTCATAACAACTTGAACGGCCGGTATTTTCTCTTTTGGGTGAATATCAACAGGAATACCTCGTCCATTATCCCTTACAGTTACACTATTGTCCATATGTAAAATAATTTCAATACGATCACAAAATCCTGCCATGGCCTCATCTATTGAATTGTCTACAACTTCATACACAAGGTGATGTAATCCCCTTGTGTCGGTGCTTCCGATATACATAGCCGGACGTTTACGAACTGCGGCAAGACCTTCTAAAATAGTGATTGCTGAAGCATCATAAACCACTTCATTTGAACCAGTTAGAGATAATTTATTATTACTCATTATTTCCTCAATATAGGCTTAAAAATTTAAAATACTAATCATTATAATAAGAAGTTTCTGCTATTTTCATAGGCATAATTAAAACTAAATAATCGGGATCTTCTTGCCCGCAAATACCGCAAGGACCTTCATTTCCGGTTAAAGTCCACTCTAAAGTTTCAGATTTAAAATGTCCAAGTATTTCAATTAGTTTTTTAGTTGGAAAAGCAACTTTTTCTAAAATTCCATCATATTCAATATCAAGCTCTTCATTTGCAGAACCTGTTTCTTGAGCCTCAGCAGATAATGTGGCAATATTATTATTTAGGCTAAAATATGTGCATTTATCATTTTCACTATTAAAAATATTTAATCGATCGAGGGCTTCTATACACTCTTTTCTGTTTATTTTTAACTTAGTAGCTTCATCACTTTGCAACTTCTCTATAAATTGAAAATAATTTGGATAATTAAACCCAGCTCTTGGAAAACTTAAATGCTCTGTATTTTTTTCATTTCTTATATGGAAACGTCTTTCGGTTATGTTAAATAATATTTCATCTTCATTGAGCCATTTTTTTAACTCAGTAACATATTTTTTTAACAATAATAAACCTTCATCGGCTAATTTTTCAGCAATAACATCATTTATAAATCTAACCATACCAAATTGATGTCCGTCTAATCCACAAATATCAATCTTATCATCACTTATTCTTTTAAAAGATAAACAAGCTAAATGTTCTTGACTTTCATCATCATGAATACAAAAAGAAACTTTTTCAAGCAATTCTTGAAAATAATCACCTGCCCACAAAACTGCTCCTTCTTCAGGAAAAGCAGGAAGAGCTTGAAACCAAACAGGGTCGGCAATGGGTAATTTATATGACTTTCTACCCTGCTCCACAAATAGAATTTTTTTATCATTATCAAGCTTAAGATTAATTTTTTTATCAGAAGGAAGTTTTCTGATTAATTCTACAATGGCTTTGGCATTAACACCAACAAAACCATTTTCTGTGACTTCGGCTTTATATATTCCTGTAAACTCTACAGAAACATCATTGCCCATTATTATTATTTTATCATCGGCAGCTTGAATCCAAACAGATTTTAAATAATTTGCACATGCTTTACTTGGAATAATATTGGCAACCTTTAAAAAACCTTCCAAAATGTCTTCTTTCATAATACTTAAATTCATAAATTAATTCCTTAATAATTATTTAAGTGATGTTACTTTGTGCATAACTAAGTTAATTACCTAAATTTACAGTTTTTTTTATAAACAATTTTAGGAACAACAATTGACAAAACGAACAATTTTACAACTTTTATTCCTAAATTATATCTTTTTTACACCTATTTGTTACTTCTGTTACTAAATTGTGCATAACTTTGTCACTAACTATAATATTTTCAATTTTTCTAACACTATATATTACAGTTGTGTGATCCTTTCCATTAAAAATCTTACCTATTTCCACAAAGGATAAACCTAAAAGATTTCTACATAAATACATGGAAATTTGTCTTGCTTCCACTAATTTTGAATATCTTTTGTTTCCCTTAAGTTCTTTTACACTAAAACCAAAATATTTTGAAACAATATTTATAATTTTTTCATGTGTTAAATCAATATGTTGTCCAGAATTAATAATTATTTTATCTATCTGTTGAAAATCAGGCATAAAATTCATTGTTTCAAAAAATGCTTTAATATTTATTATACAACTTTTAATTGCTCTAAATTGTTCACATTTTCTGGCTAAATATAAATTTTGTTCCTTATTTAATTTTATATTTATTCTATCTGCACAAAGTTTAGTATAACGCAATTTAATTTCAAGGTCAGGTTCAGCTAACTTTAAAATTAATCCAAGACTTATATGACTCTTCAATTCAGGAATTAATTCTTTTTGTAAATCTTCTTCAGAAATTGTTAAAAATAATAATTTATTATTTAAAACCAATTTTTCAATTAAATAAATTAATTCTTCTTGAGCATTTTTATTGTCATATAAAACCTGAATAGCATCTAATAATATACATGAATATTTTGAAATTTCTTGCATAAAATTAAAAAATTTTGTTTTGTTATATAAAAATTCTAAATCTTTAACATGATAATATTTTGCCTTCTCGGCTAATATTTCTTCAATTTTTTGTAATAAAAAAGTCTTTCCTGTTCCAGAATTACCAATTATTAAAACAGGATTATATATAATATTATTAATTTCAAAATTTTGTAAAATTTCTGACAATAATTTAAAAGTATTATTATTTTTTTGATTTGTAATAAAATCTTCAAATTCTATTAAATTTAATTTACTATCCAAAATTATTTCCTAACAAAAGTTTTAACAAAAAATTTATATATTATTTTTATTATTTTTTCAAGTATAATAATTTAGTATGTAAAATCTAATAGTTAAAAGATTATTATTAAAATTATTTAAGTTTTATATAAATTTATTTTAAAATTATCCGATAAGTAATTTTAAAGAATTTTGTGAGGTATTAAAATGACAAAAATATTAGAATTTAATAAAATAAATTTTGTAAAATTTTTTATTTTTACAACTGTATTTTTAACTTGTTTAATAATAAATTTTAAAAGCTATGGTGCAAATCAACAAGTTAAAGCTGATGAAAATCCAAAAATTGTAATTAATAATGAAAATTATATTTACTCACCAAATACCAACACTAATACAAATATTAACAATAATAAATCAATACAAAATAATCAGTCTTATAGTCCTTCAAATTCTTTAATCAGAAATTATGGAAATACTAAATGTGCACCAAGCTTACAAAGAAATTTATATTTAGATCAAGTTTGGTCAAATCTTGTTTTAAGGGATAAATTATATGTGGATCCTGCTCTTTCAAAAATAAAGCCAAAAGACAAAGAACTTCCAAGTTATGTAACAAAATACAGAGCGAAAGCAGTTAAAACTACCACGGTGAAAACAAAAACAGCTACAAAAAGTGAAGTAAATAAAAGCTTAGTAAATACAAATAATGAAGCTCAAAATAATTCAAATATGTTGGACGGAAAATTAAAATTAGAATCAGGAACTCATGTGATTATTGATCCAGGTGCTCATGTTGTTGTTTGGGCCAATGATAAAAAAACAGAAATAAGTAATAATGAAGAAAAAACTAGTGAAAATAATAATGCATCAGAAATTAAATTAGTAGAAATTCCAACTCCAGATATAAAAACAGAATAAAATTTAAATTAATTTTTTTGAGCTTATAATTTTTGTAAATAAAACAAATTAGTAATAGAAATCCCTGCACAATTATTTTTGCGGGGATTTTTATTTTTCTCAAATAATATTGTATTTGCATTTTTTATAATTTGAACTTATATTTTTAATGAAATTTATTTTCAAAAAGGAAATTATAAAAAATGTTAAGATTTAATCTCGGTGGAATGTCTTGTTCTGCTTGTTCTTCCAGAATTGAAAATGTAGTTAGTAAAATAGAAAACGTTGAGAAAATATCAGTTAGCCTTGCTGCCTCCACTGCCCTTGTGCAATTTGATAAATCACTTAGTCAGGAAAAAGTTAATGAATTAATTTCTAATATTATTGAAAAAATTGAGAAAATTGGCTTTAAAGCTTTTTTAATTGATAGTGAGCAAGATAGTCAGGAAATATGGATAAATCAACAAAAGCAGTTGGCACAAGAAGTAAATTCCAAAAAAAATAAATTAATTTTTGAGGCTATATTTTCAGTTCCCATTATAATAATTGCCATGGCCAGTCATATTAATATTTCTTTACCAAATATTATTAATATGTATGAAAACCCTATAAATTTTGCCTTAATCCAAGGAATTTTATTATTACCTGTGCTCTACTTTGGCCGTGACTTTTTTATAAAAGGATTTCCCAGTCTATTTAATGGTGCTCCTAATATGGATTCTTTAGTTGCTCTTGGAACTTCATCTGCTTTTTTATACAGTGTTTGGAGCACAATTGAACTTATATTAGGTTATGATCCTCATAAAGCATTAATGGGCATATATTTTGAATCTTGTGCCATGTTAATTACTCTTATTTCTTTAGGAAAATTTTTGGAGTTAAAATCAAAAATAAAAACCCAAGAAGCTTTGAAACATCTAATGAATTTAAGCCCAAAAACCATCACAATTATAACAGATAAAAACGAACACTTAGAAATTTCAGCCGAAAAAATAATTGTGGGAGATAAAATTTTTATAAAAGCCGGTAATCAAATTCCGGTGGACGGTATAATAGTTGAGGGAGAATCTTCCCTTGATTTATCAGCAATAAATGGTGAATTTATTCCGCAAGATGTAAAAGCAGGTGATTATATTGTTTCAGGTTCAATAAATATGGGTTCAGCATTTATAATGCAAGCAAAACAGGTTGGAGCAAATACTGTTTTGGCTAAAATTATAAAACTTGTGCAAGAAGCACAATCTTCAAAAGCACCCATTGCCGGCATGGCTGACTTAATAAGCTTATACTTTGTACCGGCAGTTATTTTTTTAGCATTTCTATTCTCTTTACTTTGGTTTACATTGGGAGGATTGGATTTTACACAAACTCTAAAAATTTTTGTGGCTATTTTAGTTGTAGCTTGTCCTTGTGCTCTTGGCCTAGCAACTCCTATGTCAATTATGGTGGCCACAGGCAGGGGGGCAAAATTAGGGCTATTAATTAAAAATGGAACAGCTTTAGAACTGGCCGGAAAGGTTGATTGTATTGTTTTTGATAAAACAGGAACTTTAACCGAAGGCAAACCTCAACTATCACTAAATTATGCTTTTAATGTTCCAAAAGAACAAGAAGAAAAACGCAATAACTTTATATTTCAACTGGCAACAAGTCTAGAACAAAATTCAGATCACCCCCTTTCCAAAGCCTTTGTGCTTAGTTTACAAAATAACTTACAGGAGCAAAGCTCAACAAATTACAATTTTATAGATGTAAAAGAACTCAGTGGCAGAGGAATTTGTGCTTCATTAAATATTTTTCAAGAAAATGAAAGTAAAAGTTATACAGCAAAGTTTTACCTTGGAAATCTTGCTCTTATGGAAGAGTTGCAATTAAAATTTTCAGAAATAGAACAAAAAAATATTGCAGAAATTATGGCAGAAGGCAAAAGTCCATTAATTTTTGCTCAACATGAAGCCACAAACACAGAGATTACAAATGAAAATATAAACCAAGCAGAAAAGGTAAATTTAGAATTTTTCGACCCAGAACCAAAAATTTTAGCTATTTTTGCCGTGCAAGATAAAATCAGATCCGCTAGCTTTGCCCTAATAGAAAATTTAAAAAAATTATCCATTAAACCAATTTTACTTAGCGGCGACAATAAAGCTTCTGTGCTTAAGGTGGGGCAAGAGCTGGGAATTGAAGATTGTATTTTTGAAGTTATGCCAACTCAAAAAGAAGAAAAAATTAGAGAACTACAAAAAAAAGGGTTTATAGTTGCCATGGTGGGCGACGGCATAAATGACGCTCCTGCCCTCGCTAAAGCCGAAGTAGGAATGGTTATGGGAAGCGGTATGGACGTGGCAATGGAAGCCGGAGATATAGTTTTACTCCGAGGTATTGAAAATATAATTGCTGCTTTAAAACTTAGTAAGGCCACAATAAATAATATAAAACTTAGCCTGTTTTGGGCTTTTATTTATAATATAATGCTAATTCCTGTGGCAGCAGGCTTATTATTGATTTTTGGCGGCCCACCACTCTCTCCCATGCTAGCCGGAGCCGCCATGGCTTTGTCCTCCTTATGCGTAGTATTAAATGCTTTGAGACTTAGAAACTTTAAAGCTTAATATTTTTTAGAGAGTGGAAATACCAAATTTTTTTATTTTTTCGAGAGGGGAAAACCAATTTTTTTAATGTTTTCGAGAGGGTGAAAACCAAGCCTTTGAAAAGGCTAGTTTTTCCCCCTCTCGAGCTCTCCCCCTTTCCTTCGAAACTTTTATTTTTTTAATTTAGTCCATGCTGAAAAATATGACAACTTATTGTTAATAGTAGGTTTTGAGTTTAAAAGGCTTTTATTTTCATAAGCAAAAATGAAGCCTATTAAAACTTGCCTTTTTTAGGCATAAAATATATTCTTTGACTGTGTTAATTTAATGTCTTTTGTTGTTAGAAGGTGAAGTATGAATTTAAAAAATATTCTGATTATTTTTATATTTTTGTTAGTTGTGACAAATACAAGTATATTAAAAGCAGCTGAGCAAACACAAAACCCTGAATTAGACAATTTTTTTAATAAATTAGAAGAAGGTGCTTCTGAGCTTGGCAAAACTCTCAATGAAGGTTTTGATATTTTCTTGGAAGATGGCAGAAAAATGCTAAACGACGAAAGATGGGATCAGATGCTTGAAAAAAGTAAGGATTTTTTCAAGGGAGATGACAGTAATTCAAACAATGGTTTGCCTGATGTGGAAGAAGACAAATCTTTTAATAAAGATCCAGACCAAGAACCTGTAAAAATATAATGGAAATATATTAATGATAAAATTTCAATCGTGGAATGTGAATGGCTTTAGAGCCATAAGGCAAAAGGATCAATGGGCTTGGTTTGGCGAGAATAACCAAACAGACATAATAGGAATACAAGAAACAAAGGCGAATATTTCTCAAATTGCCGAAGAAGACCAAAGGCCTGCTGGTAGGCTTGGTTATTTTTGTTCCTCAGAGGTAAAAAAAGGTTATTCAGGTGTGGCTGTTTTTGCAAAACATAAACCTCTAGCCGTAAATTATGAACTACCGGAAGTAGCCTTTCAGGGTGAGGGGCGAATTTTACATCTTGAATATGAAAACTTTCACTATATTAATGGCTATTTTCCAAATGGCGGTGAAGAATTATCCAAGGGAGTTTATAAGCGTGTGCCTTATAAAATGGGCTTTTTTGAGAGTTTTTTTAGCCATGCAGAAAAACTTCGCAAGCAAAAACCAATTGTAGTTTGCGGTGATTTCAATATTGCCCACAAAGCCATTGATTTAGCTCGCCCAAAGGCCAATATTTATTGCACAGGCTTTTTGGAAGAAGAAAGAGCCTTTTTAGATAAATTTGAAGCGGCAGGTTATGTTGATTCTTATAGATTTATACACGGTGAAAAACCTGATGTTTATACTTGGTGGTCTTATAAATCGAGGGCCAGAGAAAAAAACATAGGTTGGCGTATTGATTATTTCTTTGTTTCCGATGAGCTTAAATCAAAAATTGCTGATGCTTGGATTGAAGATGACATTTATGGATCAGATCACTGCCCTGTTGGCTTAGCCTTAGATTTAGATTTTTAAATAAAAAACCCGAATACTTATGTATTCGGGAAAATATGGGGCGAATGAAGGGGATTGAACCCTCGGCAACCTGGGCCACAACCAGGTGCTCTGCCAACTGAGCTACATCCGCCGTAAGTTCTGATTTTTATGCTAAACTAAATTCAAGGTCAAGCTTTTTTTTATATATTTTTTGGAGTTGTTTTATGGATAGTTTAATTATGGAAGGTGGAGTTGCTTTAAAAGGAAAGGTTTTGGTAAGTGGTTCAAAAAATGCAGCCCTACCTATTTTACTATCTTCCATTTTATTTGAGAGCACCATTAATTTTAACAATGTTCCAAATTTGCGTGATATACACACCACAGGGCAACTCTTAGAAACTCTTGGCTTTATAGTCAGCTTTGAAAATAATAATATGCAGGTTGAGCCAACCAGTGAGTTATATTATGAAGCTCCTTATGATTTGGTTAAAACCATGCGTGCTTCTGTGCTTTGCCTTGGTCCACTTTTGGCTAGAGTTGGACAAGCCAGTGTGGCCATGCCAGGAGGATGCGCCATTGGTACAAGGCCTGTGGACTTGCACCTTTCAGCCCTTGAAAAAATGGGAGTTGAATTTACCCTTGATGGTGGTTATATTAAGGGGCGTTGTAATGGACTTAAGGGCGCACATATTCACTTTGACTTCCCTACTGTTGGCGGAACAGAAAATATTATAATGGCTGCTTGCCTTGCTGAAGGAACAACTATTTTAGAAAATGCTGCCCGTGAACCTGAAATTGAAGATTTAGCTAATTTTCTAAACTCTTGTGGGGCAAAAATTGAAGGAGCAGGTCAATCTTGCATTAAAATAGAGGGGGTTAGCAGTTTGAGGCAAGAAAAGGCCTATGCAATTATGCCTGATCGCATTGAAGCAGGAACTTATTTAATTGCAGCCGCCTTAAGTGATGGAGAAATTGAGGTGGTTAATTGCCCTCACCAACACATGGAGTCTTTTTGCGAAAAACTTATTGAGTGCGGTGTTGACTTACATATTGAGGAAAATAGTATTACTGCTAAAAGAAAAAGTGCTGAATTATCCGCCATTGACATAAGCACAAGACCGCACCCGGGCTTTCCAACAGATATGCAAGCACAAATTATGTCTTTACTTGCCCTTAGTAAGGGTTCATCAGTTATTGAAGAAACAATTTTTGAAAATAGATTTATGCACGTTCCCGAACTCATTAGGCTAGGTGCTGACATTCGGTTAAGGGGAAATTCTGCCATTGTGCGCGGAGTTCCTGCTTTAACAGGTGCTCCTGTGATGGCTTCTGATTTGCGAGCTGGTGCTGCTCTTGTGCTTGCTGGCTTAGTTTCAGATGGAAAAACCTGTGTTTCAAGGATTTATCACTTAGATCGGGGTTATGAGGGCATGGAGCTCAAGCTTGAAAAACTTGGTGCTAGGATTAAAAGAATAAAAGAAGATTGTTAGTTTTTTGCAACCTCTGCACAACTCGCTTTGCAGAAATTGCAATACTTGGTTTGCTTAATATGTTTACAAAATATTATCTTATAAGTATAATGCTTGGTGGTGGAATTGGAGCTGTTTTGCGTTATATAATAAGCCAAAGTTTGGCTAGGTTTCATTTATTACCTTTTGGAACAATGGTGGCAAACTTGCTTGGTTCTTTCCTTATTTGCCTTTTTTTTGCTCTTGGCTTTACTCAAAATGAATTGCAATTGGAAAAATACAATGGTTTAATTATGATAGGTTTTTTTGGAGCTTTGACTACATATTCCACCTTTGCTTACGACATTGTTTTTCTTTATCAAAACCAAAATTACAAAAAAGCCTTTGCTTATGGTTTTATTAGTTTGGTTGGGGCTATGTTTTTAGGCCTACTTGGTTTTACTTTACCATTTATTTTTTATGAATAGCTTTTTACAAATTAATTTTATTAGTTTATTGCTGGTTTTTTGCGGTGGTATGCTTGGAGCTTTATCCCGTTTTGCCCTTACAGCTTTTTACTTTGAACGTTTTGAGTTAAATAACCTAAATTTTATTTTTCTTTTTCCCTTGGATATTTTGTTCATTAATGTTTTAGGTTCTTTTGCCTTGGGATTATTTTTAAATTATTTATTAATAGTAGGCTATCAAGGGCAATATATAAAAAATTTCTTGGCTGTAGGCTTTTTGGGTTCATTTACTACATTTGCAACCTTTATTTTGGATAGCCTTATTTTTATTATTCCTTTTTTAGCAAAGTTTGATTTTTTTGCTAAAAAAGATTTTTTTTATCAAGTTTTATCAACTTGGATTACAATTATACCCTTAAATGCACAGAGCTTTATTTTGGAAAACAGCTTGGCTTTATTTTTAATAACTATCCTAAGTAATTTACTTTTGTGTGTGTTTGCTTATTATTTTGGATATTGGCTTATAAAAAAATAACCATATTGTAATATATTCATTTACTTTTTTAAATTAATAGTTTATTTTTCCTTATCTTTTTTTATTTGGAGGAAATATGTTTGTTTCTATAAATTCTATCTGTAGAATTTTAACTAAAAGTTTTACTAAAATAGCGATTGTGGCTGTTTTTGCATCTGGTTTTTTAATTCCTAACGATGCTAAAGGCGAAGGTTTTGCTCTTCAAGACTGGTCTGCTCGTGGTGGCGCACTAGGTGGTGGAGTTGTGGCAAGAGGTGGTGATGCATCTGCTGCAGCTTATAACCCTGCAGCCATTACAGAACTGGAAGGACTTCAAGTTATGGTAGGTGCAGAAATTGTTGTTCCAACCAATACGATTGTTACTTACGGTACAACAGGCCGTGAAGACACAAAAAATGAAGGCACACAATTTATTTTACCCCAAGGTTATTTAACTTATAAAATAAATGATCAATTTTCCCTTGGTTTAGCTATGTTTTCACGTTTTGGACTAGGTAATGAGTATGATGAAGACTGGCCGGCAGCAACAAATGTTTTTGATGTTTCTCTTATGACCTCCACTTTTAATCCAAGTATTGCATGGAGAGTGAACGATATGCTTTCCCTTGCAGCTGGTATTGAAATTTCAGGAGCTTTGGTTGAAATGAGATCAAAAGCCTTCCCTGGAGTTTATACTCATTTAGAAGCTGATGGAATTACTTGGGCTTTAGGCTATAATTTGGCAGCGCATATACGCTTTAATGAGCAATGGAAGCTTGGATTAACTTATCGCTCAAATGTTGATTATGATATTGACGGCGAACTAACCTCTACAAACAATATTATTCCAAAGTCTGGTGGAAGTACAACAATGTCTCTTCCCCATGAGTTTAAAGCTGCAGTGGCTTATTATCCTCTTGATAATTTGAGCTTTGAATTTTTAGTAGGCTATTATACTTGGTCAAGTTATAAGGATTTGAAACTTACTTTTGATAATCCTGGGCTAAATGCCGCTAACCCAAGGCATTGGGAAGATACTTGGCTTTTTTCTCTAAGTGCTGAATATGATGTTTTAGATTGGCTTACTTTGCGTGCAGGTATAGCTCATGAAACCTCACCTGTTCCAGACGACTTTGCAGAATATTCTGCCCCTGTTAATGGACGTTTTAAATACTCTATTGGTGCAGGTTTTCATAAAGACGCATGGGCTATTGACGTAGGTTATATTTTTCACCACATGAATACACAAGATTTTGATAAAGCTTCAACCCATGCAGGAAGTGATGTTTTACCTGGCAGAACAACTAAGATCTATGCCAATGCCTTCCTTGCTTCCTTTAGTTATAAATTCTAGTTTTTATTTAAATTTGCTTAAAAATTAAGCTTATGTTATAAAATGCTAACGCTATTCAACGGTGTTAGCATTTTTTTATATATTTTGCACAAAATATAGTACATAAATTTTGGAGTTATTTTAATGGAATATAATAGAAGGGCAGAGCTTGTGGTTCAAGACTTAGTGCCTTTTGGCCAGAAAAGCGAAAGGGAGTTTTATGCACTTTCTTTAAAACTACCTAAATCAAATGAATCCACACAATGGGCAAAAAGCTACAAGGCCGGACAATTTGTTATGTTAAAGCCTAAAGATAGCCATTTAACTTGGGCAAGGCCATTTTCTATTTGCCGTATGACAAATAACTCATTGGTGCTTTTTTTTCAAGTGGTAGGAAGAGGAACAGCCGAAATAGCAAAGCTAAAATCCGGTGATAAAGTTATAATTTGGGGGCCTCTTGGAACTTTTTTTCAAGTTGAAGAAAAGCCAACATTAATGCTTGCTGGTGGAATTGGAATAGCCCCTTTTGCCGGATACCTTGAAAGTCACCCTAAGCAAAACCTACTTTCCATGATTTTTGCCCATAGACTCCCGTTGCAATGCTATCCCACAGAATATTTTACAGATCATATTGCTTTTAAAAATATACAAGAATTTTCTGCCACCGATGTAAATAAAACCTTAAAACTGATTAGTTTAGCCATGCAAGAAATCAAGGAACAGGACGGATTGGTTTTAGCTTGTGGCCCAATGCCATTTTTAAAGGCCATTTGGAATTTTTCCCTCGAACATAAAATTAAAACTCAACTTTCTCTTGAGGAAAAAATGGCCTGTGGAATTGGAGCTTGCCTTGGTTGTGTTGCAAAAACAAGTGAGAATTATCCAGACACGGACAAAGCTGGCTTACCTGTGCAAACGTGCATTAGAGGCCCTGTTTTTTGGGCAGATGAACTTGATTTAAGTGATCAATAGTGGGGTATACAATGAACTTATCAGTTGAACTTAAAACTTCTTGCCAAAGCCTATTGCTAAAAAACCCCATAATGACTGCTTCCGGAACTTTTGGTTATGGGGCAGAATTTATGCCCTATGGTGATATAAAAAATTTGGGTGGAATTGTAGTTAAAGGTCTATCTTTAGAACCAAGAGCAGGAAACCCTATCCCACGTATTGCTGAAACAGCTTGTGGTATGTTAAATGCTGTTGGCCTACAAAATGATGGTGTAGATTCCTTTATCAATGATAAACTGCCAAAACTACCTTATGATGAAGTTCCTATAATTGCAAATATTTACGCTACAAATATTGAAGACTTTGGAAAATTAGCCGAAATTTTAAGCTCTCAAACAGGACTTAGTGCTATTGAAGTAAATATTTCCTGCCCCAATGTTTCTGCTGGTGGTTTATTGTTTGGACAAGATCCGATTATGGCTAAGAAAGTAATTGCACAAGTGAAAAAATATGCAGGAAATAAACCAGTTATTGCAAAGCTAAGCCCAAACGTTACGGATATAACTCAAATTGCCAAGGCTGTTGAAGACGGAGGTGCTGATATAATTTCCTGTATTAATACCCTTACAGGAATGGCAGTTGATATTTACAGCAAAAAACCTCTGCTTGCCAATGTAATTGGTGGGCTTTCAGGTGCTGCCATTAAACCTGTTGCTTTAAGGTGTGTTTGGCAAGTTGCAAATGCGGTAAAAATTCCGATAATTGGAATTGGTGGAATATATACTGCTGAAGATATTTTAGAGTTTATTTTAGTTGGTGCAAGTGCGGTTCAAATTGGTACAGCTTGTTTTAGTGATCCACAGAAAATTTTTAATTTGGCTGATGAACTTGCAAGTTTGTGTAAACAGCTTGAAATTAATGATTTAAATACCTATAGAAACTCTTTAAAGCTCTAAGTTTGAGGACATATAATGAAGCAAAAATATTCAATTGCCACAAATATTGCCACATTAGGCAAAATTGGACGATCACGCTATGCACCTGGAACTTTAGGTTCTTTTGTTGCCCTTTGGTTAGCGCCCTTACTTTTTCTTCCCTTTTCCTTACCCATTAGAATTTTAGCACTAAGCATTGTTTTTTTTCTTGGACTTTGGGCTAGTGAAAAAGCAAGTAAAGAGCTTGGAAAAGAAGATCCAAGTGAAGTAATTATTGATGAAGTCTTAGGGCAATGGATTTGCCTCTTTCCGCTTGGTACAATTTCATTTTATGATTTACATCTACTTACAAACATTGATATTTTCACCTTATTAATCGGTTTTATGCTTTTTAGAATTTTTGATATAACAAAAGTAGGTCCGGTGGGACTTGTGGAAAGAAAAGTTAAAGGCGGGCTTGGAATAATGCTTGATGATGTTGTTGCAGGTTTTTTTGCAGCTATTTTTCTTTTTCCCATTAGTAAATATTTGCAATTATTTTTTGGCTAATTTTTTATTTTTCTTGGTATAAAAATGATTTTAAAGAACGTTTATAATTATTTTATTTTTCTTTTAATTACTTTATTTTTTTTAATCCTTTTCATAAATTTCTCTCACGGGGTTTATGCGCAAGAGAATTATAATTCATGGAATAATGCTGTAGATAAGAAAATTAATATAGAAAATATGCGTATGCTTGAAATAGATAAGTTTAGAATTTTCTATTTTACAAGTGGTCCTAATGTTATTGATAAAACGGATAAAGATAAAAACAATATACCTGACTATGTTGAAGATGTTTCAAAACAATTATGGGCAACTAACCATATTTTTACTAATATTCTAGGTTTCACATCACCTCTCAATGCTCCATATTATAATGGAGTAAGCAGTATTGATGTTTATATTTTAAGTCGCGATCACCTAAAAGGAACTTTGGGAATGGCTTTTACAAGTCCTGAACAAGCTCCTTTGAAAAAAAAGGGTGTAAATGCCTTAAAAATTTTTGTAGCCAAAGGGCTTGATTTTCGGAATACTTCAACAATTCCCCATGAATTTTTTCATTTAATACAAAATGGTTTTTCTAGGATAGCAAATACTTGGTACTTGGAAGGTCTTGCGCGTTGGGCAGAAAATATTTTGAGCAAAAAGAAGTATTTTGTTGATCCCAACTGGAATTATGAAAAAATTCTAAAGTCAAAAAATGTTTTAAACCATATTCAAACTCTTTCTTATAAAAGTGGTCAATTTTTTTGGATTCCTCTAACTATTAAATTTGGTGAAAGTTCAAGGATAAATTTGGCAAGCAATGATTTATTAAATGAGCTTCGTTATAGTAATGGAAGTTTGGTTTTACAAGATAAAGTTTTTTATGGAGCTGACATTATAAATTACTTTTTGATAGCATTGAATAATAAAGATAAATTAGTTATGCAAAAATATAATTTTAATCAATGGGATAGGGAAATATCTCGTAACCCAAGAAATAATACTTTTATACTAGAAGCACTTAAAGAAGCAATTGAAGTTGTTAATATAAAAAATCAAAATGTTTCACATGAAACATTTTGATTTTGTTTCATGTGAAACATCTAGAAATAAAATTTTAAATAAATCATTTCTTGATTATTTTAACAATAATTGTTAAAAAAGACAAAAGGGGGTGATTTATGGCAAGAAAAATTGCAATTGCAAATCAAAAAGGTGGAGTTGGAAAAACAACAACCTCTGTAAATGTTGCAGCTTCTTTGGCTATTATGGAAAAAAGGGTTTTACTTATTGACTGTGATCCTCAGGCAAACTCAACAAGTGCCTTAGGTCTTGATAAACAAAATAAGCTAAATAATTTATATACAGCCTTAGTTGAGCCAAACTCTATTAATAAAGCTATTTTGCAAACAAACACAGACTATCTTAAACTATTACCTGCCTGCACAGATTTAGCTGCCTTAGAGCTTGAGCTTGTTGATAAACAAAAAAGAGAGTTATATTTTAGCAATTTACTCAAAACCATTGAAAATGATTTTGATTATATAATTTTAGATTGTCCCCCCTCATTAGGATTAATTACGTTAAATGCTCTTTGTTTTGCTGAAGAGCTTGTAATTCCACTGCAATGTGAGTTTTTTGCTCTGGAAGGTATTGTTAAATTGCTTCAAACTTTTGAGCAAATAAAGAAAAAGCTTAATCCAAGCCTTGAATTATTAGGGGTTATTTTAACCATGTATGACTCAAGAAATAAACTTTCAAAGCAAGTACGATTAGAAGCTGAGCGTTGTTTTCCTGAGTTAATTTTTAAAACTATTATTCCTCGCAATGTTCGTTTATCTGAAGCTCCAAGTTTTGGTAAATCTATTATTCACTATGATATAAAATCAAAGGGAGCTGAGGCCTATTTAGAGGTTGCAAAAGAAATTGAAACTCGTAAAGTTGTAAAAAGCAAGAGATAATCTTCAGATAAATTTTAAGGGTAAAAAAAATGAGTAATGAAAATGATCGCATTGGCAGAGGGTTAGACTATTTATTTAGTTCTAATCTAACAAATACAGAGCCTGAAAATATTTTAGAAGAAGAAATTGTAAATATTGCAATTGAAAAAATTCAGGCCAATCCCAATCAACCCAGAAAGGTTTTTTCTGAAATTAGTCTTGAAGAGCTTTCAGTTTCCATTAAAAATCAAGGTGTAATACAACCATTAATTGTAAGAAAAGCAAGTGATGATAAATATGAAATCATAGCGGGGGAGCGTAGATTTAGGGCTTCTAAGCTTGCAAATCTTACAGAACTTCCTGTAATAATAAGAAACTATACAGACATTGAAGCAATAACAATTGCATTAATAGAAAACTTGCAAAGAGAAAATCTAAATGCAATTGATGAAGCTGAAGCTTATTTAGGTTTAAAAAATTTACATAAAATTACTCAAGAAGAGTTGGCCGGTAAGCTTGGAAAGAGCCGTTCTGCGGTTACGAACGCTATACGCTTACTAACTCTACCCCAATACATTAAAGAAGCCATTATTGTAGATGAGATTAAATCAAGTCATGGAAGATGTTTAGTTGCTATTGCTGATGAAAACGAT
>CAYJHF010000005.1:0-1736 GCA_964369905.1 uncultured Mailhella sp.
CAGCTGTGCTACCTGCCATATTGACTGTGCCACTGTCTTTATTATCCACATTGTCTGCTTCAGCGCCATTCATATTGACTGTTGCACCATCGCTATTGTTGACATTTTCGGCTTTAGCACCATTCATATTAACCAAACTATCATCACCGCTATTGTTGACATTTTCTGCCATACTTGGATTGCCGTTAGCATCATCATTCATGTGCACTCGGCCACCATCGCTATTATTTATGTCTTTTAGCTCAGTTCCGTTTAAGAATGCTCTGCCTGTATTATCCAAGTCTTTTTTATCATTAGCAGCACCAACTGTACCACTGCCAAGGGTTATAAGTCCTTTTTTGTTTTCAATATCATCTGTGGTTAGCTCTCCATTAACACCATTAATGGTTAAATCACCTTTATTTTCGGTTTTACCAATAATTTTACCAACTTCTAAGGTTTTACCAGCATCAACAGTTCCGCCTTGAACTTGCCCGTTGATGCTTGAGCCATCAAGCAAGCTATCTAAGGTTTCATTGCTAGCATCAATTGTAAGACCGCTTAGCTTTAGAGTTCCGCCACTAACAATACCGCTTGCACTATTAATTAAGTCTCTGTATTCAGCATATTCTATTTCTTTTTGACTAAAGCTTGCATCAAGTTCAAGCACTAGTGTTCCTACATTTGTAAGTTGCTGTTCAACACTATTGCCCAAAATATTGCTAACTACCACATTACCTGTGCTAGGATCTATGGTAAAGGTTGCAAAATTTTGCCCATTGGCAATTAATGTTGAATTTTCAGCAGTGCTAAAGATTGTAGTTCCTGTTGCATCACTAGCTTCAACGGTTAAGGTGGAATCACTCACATCAAGGGTTCCGGTTGTAATGGTTAAACTTCCGCCGGTTTCAATGGTTAAATCACCTTGATTTGTAAAGGTTACATTGCCCTGAATATTTGTTAAACCACCATTTTTTGTGGTTAAATCTCCATTAAAGCTATTTACTGTTTGGGAGCTTGTAAGTCCTAGGTTTAGCTCGCCTGAGTTTTCTAAACTTCCCTCATCAAGCAATAGATTTCCTGTATTTTGACCGGTCAGAGTGAGAGAAGAGCCGGCTTCAATGCTAGAATCTGTTAATGGAGTTGTGGGGTTATGAATTCCAGGGTTTTGATAAAGGGTGTTAGCTACAATACCGGAGGTGACTACAGTTTTATTGCCGGTTAAATCTCCTGCCATAATTTCTGTGGCCAAATCATAGGTATTAAATACAGTATTTAGAGAATATTTTTGATCTAAGCTTACCTTATCAAAGTTAATTGTTCCTGTGCTACCGCTTGCCAAAAGTCCACTGCTGGTTTCAGCAAGAAGTTTTTCATATAAACCTTGAGTAATGGTGCCATAGCCTGTGTCAGTCAAAATAAGTCTGCCATTGTCCATGTCAAGGGCCTGTTCAATATTATAACTTGTTCCCGCAACACGTTCAAAGCCTTCTTCATCAAATACACCAAAATCAGATGCCTTGGCTTTTAATGTTGTGTTTTCTTGAATTGTAAAAATAGATCTTTCAGCTACTTCCAGATTTCCACCTGAAGTATCTAAGGTTCCGTCAAATACTATTAAACTTCCGCCTTCAGCAATGTTTAAATCATTGGCAGTGACTGTGGGTGTTGCAGTGGGAGTAACTCCAGAAATGATAAAAGAGGCTTTGTCATCTACACTTACTTTACCACTAAGGGTGGCACTTTCAGCAATAACT
>CAYJHF010000005.1:1746-5453 GCA_964369905.1 uncultured Mailhella sp.
CACCAACAATAACACCTGACACTGGATCGGCGTCTATAGCCATAGTTCCGGCATTGATATTTACTTCTTTCACAAGAGCAACATTGTTAAAAGCAACTGAACCTGAACTATTAATGGTTCCGGATAGCTCTTGTGCTAAAAAATCACCAACCTGTCCAAATTCTACTTCGGCATTTGCCTCAATATTAATGGTTGCGTTAGTTTCAATAAGTGCAGCGTTAACTATACTATTATAAGGAGCATTAGGATCACTGCTTCCCTCAAAGGTGGTTGTGCCGGCGCTTACTTTTAGCCCGCCATTACCAAAATTAGCACTATTTTTAAAGGTAGTTGTGCCACTGCTTGTTACAATACCTGTGAAAGTAACTTTAGCATTGTCAGTGGTGGTTAAATTGCCTGAACTGGTCAGATTACCACCAAATGTCAAGTTTTGCACTGCCGCGGCATTTTCATCACCAAGAATAAGGGTTCCACCATTATTGGTTAAACTGCCTTGGTCTAGTAATACTCCGCCAGTATTATTACCTGTTAAAGTTAGCTTTGATGTGGCATCAATGGTTGAAGTTATGGAGTTATTATCAGTATTTTTTACAATACCTTGGAAAATGGCTTCTCTTGGATTATCCACATCACCACTGCCCACCATATCGCCTGCCATTACGTTTTCACCTGTAGCAGTTGCACCAAGGTCTGGGCTTGGTTCCATATAGGTTAGGGAGTAGAGGGTGTTTGCATCAACTGCAAGTCCGCTAACAGTTACAGTTCCATCACCGCTTGCAATGATATTTTTAATTGTATCTTCAATGCTACCATAAAAACCTGTTTTGCTAACTGTTACGCCATTACCATCAAGGATTATTTCGCCCTCATTGGCAATTTGTTCTTTAATCTCTGCATCAAGAGCAAAACTATTACCGCTAGCAACTCCAAAGTCAGTAAGCTTGGCTTTTAAAGTTCCGTCTTCATTTATAACAAAATTTCCGTCGTCAGCAATTTTTATGTCTTGTCCGGTAAGGTTTAGGGTTCCGTTTTCAACAGTAAGGGTTCCATTTAAAATGCTAATATTACCTGTAGTAACTTCAGCATCTGTATTTATATTAATTTTCCCTTGGTTTGCAACGAAAAGAGTACCTGTGCTAATATTAGCAGTGGGAGTTATGTTAAGAGTTGAATTGAAGTTACCAAGTGTATCGCTAACTTGAATGTTTCCTGTAACATTGTTCTTAATGGTGGTTGTGCCGTTATTAACATGTAATCCGTTTGCAAACTCTACTTCACCATTAAATGTACTTGTGCCTAGGCTTGCTACCTGATTCGCAAAAGTTACTTTGGTGTCAGCATGGGTGGACAAGGTGCCACCTTCTTTGTTCAATAAAGAACCACTTAAGGTGGCAGTTCCTATACTTGTATCACCAAGCACAAGTTCACCGCCCTCAAGAATATCTAAAAAATTGCCTGTTTGTAATAAATCCGTACCATTAGCACCGGTTAGAGTAAGCTTTGAACCGTTTTCAATTGAGGAAGATGTAATAGGGTTAGCTGGATTCAGATCATTTGTAACAATACCATTAAAGGTGGCTGTTAAGTTTTCGCCCATGGTTCCGGCTAAAACAACGTCATCAACCCTTAAGCCAAAAGCTGTTTGAGCAGCACTGGATTGGGAGATGTTAAACAAGGTATACCTTTCAGTTGTGAGGCCTTCAAAGGAAACAGAGCCTGTAAAACCGGCTTCAAAAAGGGCAGCGGCAGCACTTGCTTCAAGCGTGCCTAGTTCTGCTATGGTAAAAGTATGAACTAACCCTAAGCTTGTAGCATCTAGTACCAATAAACCTGAATTATCAATATTCTTTAGAACATTAGTAGCCATACTATCATCAAAGATATAGGTTCCGCTTGCATTAGTGATAGTACCAAAATCAGAATAGTTGGCAATTAAAGCACCATCTGCACCAATAGTAAATTCATGGACATTGGCATCAACCTCTAAGGTTCCGTTTGAGATGTCAAGGCTACCTTGGTTTATAATAAGGCTAGACTCAATGCTATCATCAACTCTAAGAGTACCATTTACAATAACCGCATTTGCACCTGTATGATTTACATTAAAGCTTGCCCCGTTATTGAAAACAAGACGAACATCATCATTAAATACTGTATCAGAAGCATTATTAATGTTGAAATCACTTCTGATAATTACATCACCATTAAAGGTTACATCTTCTCCTGCCTCTTGGTTTAGATTGTAAGTGGCGTTTGTCCATATTTGCAAGGTAGTTCCGGCAGCTGTTGTTATTGCACCGGTATTATTAACTACACCTCTTACTTGCAATTCTCCGCCACTTAGTGCAGTGCTACCGATATTTCCTATGGCACTATCTTCAAAAGTTGTTGTTCCATCTGTAACTTCTAAACGGCTTAAACTTGTATCACCATGGAAGACAGTATCGCCGGCAGAAGTAAATACACTTTGAAATCCACTTGGAGTAGTAATATCCCCAAAGGAAGAAACTGCGTTGCTTTTAACTTCTGCATTGACATTTTTAAATTCAAATGCAATATCCTTCAAGCTTGTGTTTTGGGTTGTTGTTCCACCATCGCCAAAGACTAGGGTTGCGTCTTGCACGTTTATATTTGCTGCACCATCAATAGAAGTATTTATGGTAAAAGTATCTGTGCTAAAGCCACTATCACCAATAATGTTAATGGTTCCCTGGTCTGTTCCGGCTACCTGCTCAAATTCTATTCGATCATAAAAGGTAAAGCCACTATTATCGCCAGTCATAGTAAAGGTTAAGGTTTCAGACTCTGGGCTATCCACATAGATAGCATTATTTGCATTATTTTGACGAATATTACCACTAAAGAGATGCACTTCGCCGTCTGCTACAAAGTTTAAATCACTTGTGGTATAAATGGCTCCGCCAAGTCCAGTTGGAGCTGTATTGTTGATAAAGGAACCACTAATGGTGGTTATGGTGCCTGTGTTATAAATGGCTCCGCCGTTTACATTTGATGTATTGCCAATAAAATCTCCAGTTATGGTGGTTATGGTGCCATCATTATAAATAGCTCCGCCATTAAAACCGCTTTCATTGCCAATAAAATCGCCTGTGATAGTGTTTATCTCATTATTATTTAAAATAGCTCCACCACTATTATTAGTCTTATTAGCAATAAAGTCGCCATTAATAATATTAATTGTGCCAGAACTATGAATAGCTCCGCCAGTTATGCTTTCATTGCCAATAAAGTTGCCGGTGATGGTAGTTATCTCAGCACTACTTGTATTATGAATAGCTCCGCCACTATTAGTGCCTGTAGTTTTATTGCCAATAAAGTCGCCTTGAATGGTGGTTATCTTAGCACTATTATATATAGCCCCGCCAAAATTTGAAGCTGTATTGCCAATAAAATCGCCAAAAATTCCTGTATTAGTTGGGTTAGTTGCATCACCTATGTTAGCTCTATTATAAATAGCACCGCCATGATTATCAGCACTATTGCCAATAAAATCTCCGGTTATGGTGGTTATCTCAGCACTACTTGTATTATAAATAGCTCCGCCATTAAAACCGCTTTCATTGCCAATAAAATCTCCGGTTATGGTGGTTATCTCAGCACTACTTGTATTATAAATAGCACCGCCATCATCATCAGCACTATTGCCAATAAAATCTCCGGTTATGGTGGTTATCTCAGCACTACTT
>CAYJHF010000005.1:5553-33479 GCA_964369905.1 uncultured Mailhella sp.
TAAAATCTCCGGTTATGGTGGTTATCTCAGCACTACTTGTATTATAAATAGCTCCACCATAATAGCCGGTATTATTACCAATAAAATCACCAGTGATGTCGTCAATGGTACCGATATTATAAATAGCTCCACCGTCGTAATAGCCGGCATTATTGCCAATAAAATCACCGGTGATAGTGCCTATTTCAGCATTTTCATTATTATAAATAGCTCCACCGTAATAGCCGGCATTATTGCCAATAAAATCACCGGTGATAGTGCCTATTTCAGCATTTTCATTATTATAAATAGCTCCACCGAGATTACCGGCATCTGCACTATTGTCAATAAAATCACCTTGAATGGTTGTTATTACTCCATGCGTATCATTATAAATAGCCCCGCCGTCATTAGCCATATTGCCAATAAAATCGCCTTGAATGTTGGTTATTGCCTTATTTGAGCTTTCATCTGTGCCATCATTATAAATAGCCCCACCCTTTGTAGCACTATTGCCAATAAAGTCGCCGATGATGGTTTTAATCTCGCCATTTGAGTGATTATAAATAGCTCCGCCGAAATCAACGGCAGTATTGCCAATAAAATCGCCCTCAATTTTGTTTATGGTAGAATTTCTGCCATTCCAAATAGCCCCGCCGTCGTTACCAGCAGTGTTGCCAATAAAATCGCCTTTGATATCGCCAATGGTTGAATAATTATAAATAGCTCCGCCGTTATAACCGGCATCATTGCCAATAAAATCGCCGGTGATGTTGTCTATGGCACTATCTTTGTCATTATAAATAGCTCCGCCGTCACCTTTAATAAATTCTTCAAACGTAGGAGCACTATTGCCAATAAAGTTGCCGATGATATTATCTATGGTGCCATCATTAAAAATAGCTCCGCCCTCATTGCCGGAGGAATTGCCAATAAAATCACCTTCAATGTTATTTATCACACGCTTACTTGCATTATAAATAGCTCCGCCCTTTACGACTGCCCTATTGTCAATAAAATCACCGGTGATTTTATCAATGCTGAAAAGACTATCAATTCTAATAGCTCCGCCCTCATCTCTATTCTCATTAAGGCCAATAAAGTTTTCTTCAATATCATCGTTGGCGAAAATATCTCTGGCATTGCCGGTAGAGTAGACTGTAGAGGTTCCATTTTTTACTTGATAAGAAAGAACAGTGTTGCCTATGGTGAGATCAAAGGTGCTAATTTCATTTATTGGTTTAATAATGATTGCATCATAATATGTGTCATTAGCACTGTCTTTGATGGTTGGCTCTTGGTTTAGCACATAATCACTAACAAGGCCGGAAATACTTTGAGTGCTTAGCACTTCGCCATTATGCCCTTTAAGTTTTACGCCATAATTTATATCTGAAATAGTGCCATTATCTTGAATTGTTGAAAGTCCGCTGAGGGATAAATAATTGCCGGAATCACTTTGCTCAAAGATATAATGATTTGAGGTTTTAGCACCAAAATCAGGGGTTAAACCTTCTTTGCTTAGTAGCACGTCAAAGTATAAATTGTTTCCACTTTGATCTTCAAGGGTGATTTTTTTGAAATTAGAACTAGAGGCAGTACCTATCACAATGTGGAAATTATCAGAAGTTTCAGCCCTTGTTATGGCGGCAACTAGCACATCATCAACGCTGTTAAAGCCTGCAATATTTCTGCCATCAGGATCTTTTAATAGTATACCGTATTCAATGCCATTTTGGATATAGGTTTTATAGTAATGGCTATCTGTAAGATCAGTTGTGCTATCAGGCGCTGCAACAATATTATAGCCACCTTTATCGGTTAAACCTGTAAATGATGTTATGCCATAAAGCTCCACGGCACCGCCAAGGCCAAGGTCAACAAGGTTTGTAAAATCTGAATCATTTATAAAGTTTATATATTCAAGGGCGGATAAGTCGTTAGCAACTAGGCTATGTCCTTGTAGAACCAAGGTTCCACTATTTATAAGCTGTGCAAAGTCAGTGACAGGATTTGAAAATCCACCACTTGCATCAATATCACCTAATTGTGCCATGTCTATTATTAGCTCGCCTGTGCTTGCAATATTGAAATCACTTGTGCTTGGGTCAGCAAACGCTAAATCAATACTTCCAAAATCCACAGAACCATTGATTATATTTAGGGCAGAGTCTGAATCCATTGTTATTTTTGAAACAGTTTCAAGACTCAAAGAACTATTTTGATAACCAAGTTTACCAATATTTAAACTGTCTAAAACAATTTCATTACTATATCCGGTTAATTTACTTTGGCCAGAAACACTGAGGTCGGCACCGTCAATGTCTCCTAAACCGTCAATATTACCATCATTGTCAAAGTCAACAGTGCCAAGCTTTAAGATGGCATTGCTTAGGGAAATACTAGAAACATTAACTGATAATTCATTGTTTAGAGTGAAAATATCTGTTTCAAATCCGGCATCACCAATAATTTCCATATCGGTGAAATTAGAAGAAGTTATGCCATCATCAAAGGTAAATCCACTATTAGCCCCTGTCATATTAAAGGTTAATGTTAATCTTTCGTCTACGTGCGAACTTTCCAGATGAATGGCATTGCTATCTCCATCTGCAATATTACCGCTAAAGAGATGCACTTCACCATCTGCCACAAAGTTTAAATCACTTTCGGTATAAATGGCTCCGCCTTTACCTGATGTGGATGTATTATTAATAAAAGAACCGCTAATGGTGGTTATGGTGCCTTTGTTAGAAATTGCTCCGCCGTTAAGAGCAGAAGTATTGCCAATAAAGTCTCCTTTGATCATGCCAATGTTTGAATTAGAATTAATAGCACCACCCTGAGATCTTGCATCATTGCTAATAAAATTGCCAATAATTTCGCTTATATCGGCAGAAGAAGTATAAATCGCTCCTCCGTTAGAACCACTATTGCCAATAAAGTCGCCAGTAATGGTGTTGGCAGTTCCATAAAAAGAAATTGCTCCGCCTTCGGTTGCACTATTGCCAATAAAATCGCCTTTGATATTGCCTATGTAAGAATCTATTCTAGAAAAAATCGCTCCGCCGGCAAAAGCAGTATTACCAATAAAATCACCGGTTATATTGTCAATCTCACCATCACTATTATAAATAGCTCCACCTAAACTAGCAGCAGTATTACCAATAAAGTCGCCCTTGATTGTGCCTATATAACCAAGATTGTTATAAATAGCTCCGCCAAAACTATCTTGACTTGATGCACCACCATTAGTAGCCGTATTGCCAATAAAATTACCTTCAATATTGTTTATAACAGCAAGAAGATGATTATGTATTCCATCATTATAAATGGCTCCACCGTGTGCATCTGCGCCTGTATTTTGGCTATCGGCAGTATTACCAATAAAATCGCCTTTGATATTGCCTATCTGCGCATTTAATGCGTTATAAATAGCTCCGCCTCCAGCTCTCACTGCCGTATTGCCAATAAAATCGCCGTCAATAGTGTTTATAAATCCACCATTATCTATAGCTCCGCCACTTCCGCTTAAACCTAAAGCACTATTGCCAATAAAATCGCCTTCAATGCTACCAATGGTGGCATTGAAAGTATTATAAATAGCTCCACCATTATTTGTTGTGTTATCATCATTATCATCAGCAGTGTTGCCAATAAAGTCGCCTATAATGCTTTCAATGTGGGAAATCTGTCCACTATTGTTTGATGTATTAAAAATAGCCCCACCATCACCTGCACTATTGCCAATAAAATCGCCGGTGATGGTGGTTATGCTTGCACCGAGGTCGTTATAAATAGCTCCGCCAAGTTTGCTGGCAGTGTTGCTAATAAAATCGCCGGTGATGCCAACTATGCTTGCATCTTTGTAGTTATAAATAGCTCCGCCATTATTCACTGTTCCATCGTCATTATCATCAGCACTATTGCCAATAAAATCGCCGATGATGGTGGTTATGGTTGCTAGATTATTAAAAATAGCCCCACCATTCCTGTCGGCACTATTAGCAATAAAATCGCCGGTGATTTTGCTAATGGTGGAGCCATTACTATTATAAATAGCCCCGCCATAGTTAGATAAGTTGCCAATAAAGTCGCCTCTGATGTCGCCAATTCTTACACTGAAATCATTACGAATAGCCCCACCGTTACTCACTGCAGTGTTACCTATAAAATCGCCGTTAATGCCGGTTATGCCTGCACTATCTTCGTTATAAATAGCTCCGCCATCATTGGCAGTATTGCCAATAAAATCGCCAGTGATGTCGCCAATGGTGGAGCTATCACTATTATAAATAGCTCCGCCCCATTTAGTTGAGTTGCCAATAAAAGAGCCGGTGATGTCGCCAATGCTTGCATTCATCTCATTACGAATAGCTCCACCACTACTAGTACCGACATTGCCAATAAAATCGCCGTCAATGTCGCCAATTGTTGCACTACTATTAAGAATAGCTCCGCCGTGATTGGCAGTATTGCCAATAAAGTCGCCTCGAATGCTGCCTGTTATTTTATTATTATTATAAATAGCCCCGCCGTGATTAGATGCCTCATTGCCAATAAAATCACCATCTATGCTATCAATAGTGCCTACATTATTAATAGCTCCGCCAAAATCACCACTATTTTTAATAAAGTTTTTTTCAATGTCGCCTGCTGACTGCCCATCTGTCACATCTTGGCGTCCGTTTGCGATGGTTATGGTAGTACCTGAGGCATCTTTTACTGCAAAATAGAGAGTTTCACTAATTCCTAACAGATTCCTTGCAGAAATTGTAAAGGTATTATCCAGTTCAGCGCCTGCTACAATTTCTTTATAATATGTGCCAGCTGTTGGATCAGTGATCGTGGATTTTTGGGTTAGCATATAATTTTCAACTAGGCCTAACGTACTTTGCTTATCGTTCGCCAAAACAACACCGTCACGGCCATTTAGTAATAAACCATAAGTGCCCATGCTTCCATTGTTTAGCACCACAGGAATATTATCTAGCTTGGCAAAATAGTTTTTAGCGACATCTGTTTGTTCAAAGCTATAAACAGTTGATAAGGGATCTCCATAAGTTGTAGCTATGCCATTGCCATTTAGCAAGATGTCATAAGTGTTGCCACCCACTGTAATTTCTTTATATTCGCCAAAATCGGTATCTGCCACAATGCTATATTTTGCACTGGCACCGGTTAAAGCCGCTGCCACCACATCTTCAACATTATTAAATCCGGCAATGGCTCTGCCATCGGGATCTTTTAATAAAATGCCGTATTCTGTGCCATCTTGGGTAAAGACTTTGTAATAATTGGCAGCTGTGGTTGGATTTTCTGTTAATGTATAGGCTGAATCTGCCCCAAGGGTTCCTTGCTTGCTTGAATAGGATATAATTGATACACCATCAAGAACTATGGCCCCGCCAAGGCTTGAACCTACGCCTGTTAAGCTACTTATATTTTCAAGATATACATCACTGCCTAGAGTATTGCCACCTAGGTTATTCCCGGTTAATGTTATTGTGCCATAATTGTTTAGGTTTGCAGCTACACTATTAAAATTAGATCTTTCAATTTTCAAGTTGCCTAAAGTGCCAACATTAGAAGCAGTAGCCTTATCATCAACCACTAAATTACCGCCTGAAATATCAAAATCGCCGTCAATTTGTAAGCTGGAGCTTTCACCAATAGTAACTGTGGCAGCTTCTGTGTTTACATTATAGCCAAGAACTAATGTGGCATTGTTCACATTAATATTTTCAGCTCCAAGAATATCATTATTTAATCTGAAAACATCTGTGGTAATTGTTGCATCAGCATCACCGGTAATAGTAACTGTGCCGTTGGTGGCAAGAGCTGTATAGTCGTTGTCTTCACCAAATATAATATTATCATCAAAGGTAAAGCCACTATTTTCACCTGTCATGGTAAAGTTTAATGTTCTGGCATCACCAAATGTATATATGGCATTATATTGTTTAGTGCCTCCATCGCCCGTAAAGTTTCCGCTAAAAAGATGTACTGTGCCATTGGCGGCAAAGTTTAAAATCTCTTGACTGTTGTAAATGGCACCGCCTAACAAAGTAGCACTGTTATTAATAAAGGAAGCACTAATTGTGCCCATGGGGTCAGTGTTGTAAATGGCACCACCATATTTTGTGGCACTGTTGCCAATAAAGGAACCGCTAATTGTGCCTGTGATTTCTCCAGCGTTGCGAATAGCCCCGCCACTACCATTAGTAGCCTTATTGCCAATAAATTTACCGCTAATATTGCCCATGCTTACTACGCCGGCACTACCCAAAGTATCAATGGCACCACCTTCATCTGCACTATTGTTAATAAAATCAGCTGTGATTGAAGCAATGCCGGCATTATTAAAAATAGCTCCGCCACGATCAGCAGCAGTATTGCCAATAAAAGTACCGCTAATATTCTTTATTGAGGCACCTCCTCCCACATTATAAATGGCTCCACCACGATAGCTGGCACTGTTACCTATAAAATTACCGGTAATGTCACCAATGGTGGAAGTGCCTATGCCAGCTGCACCATCAGTAGTAGTATTGAAAATAGCTCCGCCATTTGTTGGGGGATTAGGATCTTCTGATGAGAGCATTGCCTCATTACCAATAAAATCGCCTACAATATTGCCAATTTCGCCCCTAAAGTTATGAATGGCTCCGCCATCTCCTTTGGCAGTATTATGTATAAAATCACCGGTAATATTGCCCATGATGGGAGTGCCGGCTATGTCCGGATCAACATGTCCAGGATCAAGGGAACTATTTATATTGGCAATGGCTCCACCTGCTTTGTTGGCATGGTTTTTTATAAAGTCACCGGTAATATCGCCCATGTTAGAGCTAAAATTGCCAATGGCAGCTCCCTCTCCTGCCACATAGCGCACGCCACTGGTATTGCCAATAAAATCACCAACAATATCGCCTATGGTGGCACGTATTTTGCTGTTTCCATCCCAAACACTAGTAATCGCTCCGCCATGTACTGATTCATTGCTAATAAAATTACCTGTGATATTGCCTATTTCTCCGGCCTTATTGTAAATAGCAGAACCGGAAACAGAGTCAGTGCTATTGCTGATAAAGTCACCTGTAATACTAGCTATTTTGGCATTTTCACCTATATTATAAATTGCTCCGCCATAACGCTCTGCACTATTACCGATAAAATCGCCTGTGATATAGCCAATGGTTGTATCATTGTAAATGGCTCCGCCTTCATTATCAGCATTATTGCCAATAAAATCACCATTAATATTGCCAATGGTATTAGTATTATAAATGGCTCCGCCTGCTTGTCCTGTATTGCCAAAAAAATCTCCGGTAATTGTGCCAATGGCTCCTGTGTAGTTTTGAATAGCTCCGCCAAGATCAGTATCTGTGCCAAGCCCAATAAAGTTGGCTGTAATATCACCGCCTCGATTGTCATTAATTTGATTTCCTGTATCAGTAATTAAAACATCATTTACATCTTTTACTGCAAAAAAAAGTTCTCTAATGTCATTATTACTAACTCTTACAAAAAAACTAAAGCTATGTGGATCATTTTCTCCAACTTCTTCAACACTATCATAATATCCAACACTACCACTAGGAACAGTTGAAACTTGGCTAGTTACAAAATTTGAAACTAGCCTTGGTATATTTTGCTCATCATCGGCAAGAAGAGCTCCATCACGTCCCTCAAGCTTAATGCCGTAAATTGAAGATGTACCATCGCCGTTGTCCACGCTAAAGCGTAAATATGATTCATCAGAGTCTGCATTTGGCACAATTTGATAAGCAGAGGAAATATCAAGTGAATCCACAAAGGCACTCCAGTCCACAACACCGGTGGGCAGCGGGTCTGGTATATTTGTTTTCATAGCGACTTTGATTTCAGTTTGAACTGCTATTTTATCTAAGCTTGGCATTGCATCATAGGCATTTGCCATACCTACCCCGCCCACAATCAAGGAGCCGGCCAGAGCCAACGAACCAAATGTGTTTAATAAATTACATTTTTTTAAAACTGCACGATAACGATTGATCAGATTCCCTATGGCATTCTTTGATTGCATAATAAGCTCCTTTTTGCTTGGAAAACAAATTTAGTAAATTTATAATTACTTATTTTTAAATACTTAAATTTAGACAAAAAACAAATTTAGTTTGAAAATCAAACCAAACTTTAGGCAAATAAACAAAATTAAACTGTAAAATCTTTTAATATCGGTTTCAACTTAACATAAAAATTTGAACATAGCAAGAAAAATTGACTTGATTTAAAATTAATTTCATAGCTTATAAGAGCTTTTTTAATTTTTTGATTTTATTTTAAATAATTGATTACAATCTTATTTTCTGTTATATCTAAACTTCTGAAACGTAAAAAAGAAAATAATCTTTCAACTGGGAGCAATTATGAATATAGCAGTGCTTGGGGGCGGAAGTTTTGGAACAGCCTTAGCTCATGTTGTTGCACACGCAGGGCATAATGTAACAATGGTTTTGAGAGACGAAAATTTAGTTTCTGATATTAACCAAAAGCATGAAAACACTAAATATCAGCCCGAGATTAAAATTCACAAAAATGTTAAAGCAAGCAGTAATCCTGAAATCTTGGCTAAGTGTTCCTGTTGGATTATTGCCCTGCCTTGTCAGCAACAAGAAAAAATTCTAGCTGAATATTTACCCTATTTTACAGAAGAAACCACCTTAATAAATGTGGCTAAGGGCATAGTTTTGGATAAAAAATTACCTCTGTCCATGCTTATTCCACAAATTTTTGGTCTAACAAGTGATAGCAATCGCTATGCTGTTCTTTCAGGGCCATCCTTTGCTAAAGAGGTTTTACAAGAACAACCTGTGGCCTGTGTTTTGGCTTGCGAAGATCTTAGTATGGCAAAAAATATGCAACAGATTTTTAATACAAATTTTTTCCGATGTTATACCAGTAATGATGTGCTTGGTCTTGAACTTGGTGGAGCTGTTAAAAATATTATTGCCATTGCCGCCGGTATTGGCGATGGGCTTAACTTTGGGCACAATGCCAGAGCCGCCCTTGTAACCAGAGGGCTTGCCGAAATTTCAAGGTTTGGCTTAGCCATGGGAGCACATTACAGCACCTTTATGGGGCTTTCAGGCTTGGGGGACTTAATGCTTACCTGTGCAGGTGATTTGTCCAGAAATCGCACTGTTGGACTTAGGCTTGGCAGGGGCGAAAAGTTGGAGCAAATTATTAAAACCATGAATGGCGTGGCTGAAGGAATTCCCACTGCTAAAGCTGTGCATGAAATTGCTATGGATTTACAGGTAGATATGCCAATTACAAATACTGTTTATTTAATTTTAAACAAGAACATAACCCCAAGGGAAGGTTTGGAAATTTTAATGGAAAGAGAGCTCAAATCAGAATAAATTTATGAGCTTAACGCATTGACAGAATTATTTTCTGATGGAAATGCTCTAATTGCAGAAAAAGTAATGGCATTTTTAAACCTCTGTATAATTCACTGTACAGAGTTCTCATATTGGAATAAATTACTATAATGTTAAATAATGCAGAAAATAAAACTATAGATAATAACCTAGATTTATCGCAAATAACGGCTGAAAACACAAAACAACCAGCAGTTGAAACAAATTATTATCTAAACTATGAATTTGAACATAAGCTTGCCATTGTTTTTAGGTTAAGTGCCCTTGGTGATGTGGTTTTGCTTAGTGGTGTGCTAAATTTTTTCTATAATACTTTTGGGCTTAGGTTTATTGTGGTCAGTCGAGCTATTTTTTTACCTCTTTTTCGCTATCACCCAGCAGTTTTTGAAGTTTATCCTTTGGAAGAAAAAGATTTGGAGCACTATAATTTTAAGGAAAAATGCCGTGAGCTTGCAAAACGCTATGAAGACTATCCCTTGATAGATTTGCACGGAAATTATAGGGCAAAAATAATTAAAAAAGCATGGAAAAATAGTGTGTTTAGTTATAATAAGCTAGGAATTTCACGTCGTTTATTTTTGTGGAGTAAGGGGCTTGTTTGCTCAAAAAAATTACTTAGCAAAAATGTTTGCCAACGCTATGCGCAAAGCATTTGTACACAAGAAATTCCAAGAGAATTATTAAAACCGCAAATTTACCTAATTCCTACCGAACTTTCACAAGCTCAAAAAAGCATTGCCAAGCTATTTTGGAAAGAATTATCTCCTGAGTATTGGTCTGACCTTTCGCCGGAGTTATTTAAAATGTGGCAAGAAAAACAAGACAGTCAATTGGCAAACTACGGTCTACTTAGAAAAAAAATTATTGCCATTCATCCTTTTGCAACCTATGAACATAAAACATTAAAGCCTGAAAAATGGCTGGAGTTGGCCAAGGCTATAAAAGAAAAATTTGCCGCCACGCACGAAATTTTATGGATTGGAAAAGGTAATGGGTTTACACCAAGTACAAATTTAGGAAAAAGTTTAATTAATAAAACTTCCATTCGAGAGCTTTGCGCCATTTTGTCCCATTGTGATATTTTAATTAGTGGAGATTCAGGCCCCATGCACCTTGCCCATGCAGTGAATTGTAAAATAATGGGGATTTTTGGGCCTAGCAGTGAGGAGTGGGGTTTTTTTCCCGTGGGCGATGATGTAAAAATCATACAAAACAAAATAAAATGCAGGCCCTGTTCCTTGCATGGCTCAAGCTGTAATAATAACAATAAATGTCTTGATGAACTTGATTTTACAATGGTTTTAGAGCAATTAAGCAATATGTTGCTAAGTTAAAGGAATATAGATGTCAAATAATATTTTGGAAAATATTTTTGAATATGAAAATAAAGACCTTGAAGCACTTTTGAAAGCTCTAAAGGACTATAAGTTAGATATTAAGGTTATTCCTATTGATGTTATTGAAAGAATAAAACAGGTTAGTCCATGTTTCTTTAGCAGTAATGGGAAAAGCTCTCCTTTTGACAGAATTTTCAGCCCCAATTATATGCAAAGACAGTTTGAACGCTTGAAAGCAGAAGGAATAATTTTGAGGCTCAAACAACTAAAAGCAGAAAAAAAATTTTCATTGCAAGAAGATGTTAACCATATTTATTACTGGGCCTGTGGACTTGTTAGCACCTCAAGTTCCGAGCTACTTTTTCAATATTTATTCATAAGCCCAACCTTAAGCATGGCCATAAGCCTGCCTTACTCCAATAAAGTAAGCGAATATGGACAGACAATAAACTCACAAAGGCTTGAAAATATCAACTATGCCACACAATTAATAAATGTGTGCCAAAATAAAATCTTTCCCTTGGATAATGAAAATACAAGGCAATTATCTTTTATGCTGACTGAAGAAAAATTTTATTACAGTGTGCGCAATGCTGAAAATGAGCTAATAATTCATGGCCATGAAATGGAAGAACTGCTAGATGCCATTGTGAAATATTCAATACAGCAGTTTGAAGTTCGTGAACATCTTTGGCTTAGGGTTTAGGTTTTATCTATAATAGTCCACGCTGAAAAACACAATTTTTGTGTTTTTCAGTAAAGACACACTGGCTTCGAGTTCCACTGCGTGGACGCCTGAAGTGAATTCAGGCTAACTCTGTGCCGTGCAAAACTTTTGTTTGCACAAAAGTTTTGGCTAGCCGATGCTTCAAAATCATTTTTTGAAGTCAAAATCTGCAAAAAAATTGCATGTCCCATGCTTATTTCTTGCAAATTTTTTAGTGTTATTTGGTAAAAATATTCTTTGCTAACAAATAGTTATAATTATTTCAGCATCAACTATAATAGGGTAGTCCACTTACTCTACAAAAGTGGTGAATCTTCGCCAAAACGCTGTTTAAACTCTTTCCTTAGCCTACCAAGGGCTTGAGTGTGGAGCTGAGAAACTCGGCCTTCGGTAATTTCCAAAACCTCGCCAACTTCACGCATATTAAGCTCTTCCACATAATAAAGAGAGAGCACAAGTTTTTCCCTTTCAGTTAGATTTTCAATAAGTTCAGCTAGGCGAGCAGTAAATTCATTTAACACTGTGCCGTGGAATGGTTCACCCTCTTTGTGTGGATCATTGGCCAGCGTTTCTTCTATACTATCCAAAGGAATGGCCAATTGATATTGCATGGCTTCAAGGCCTTGGTTAACGTCCTTTTCTTCCATTCCTGTTTTATTAACAATTTCTTCTACTGTTGGAGTGCGTCCATGCTCTTGTTCAAATTGCATAAGCATTCCATCAATTTGCCTGACTTTTTGCCTAAGGCTTCTTGGAAACCAGTCAAGACGACGAAGTTCGTCTAGCATAGAACCCCTTATTCTATTTTCGGCATAAGTTTCAAATTTAATTCCAAGTTCCGGGTTAAATTTTGAAAATGACTCCATAAGCCCAAGTGTTCCGGCACTTATTAATTCACCAAGATCTATATTCTTCGGTAATCTGGACTTTAGACGCAAAGCCAGATAGCGGATTTTTGGTGAATAATGCTTAACTAGGTTTTCTTTTTCTCTAGCTGAACATTCTTCCCATTTTTTTTCGCCACTCTCAAACTTCTCCGCAGTAGTTAAATCACTAGGAGGCGTTGAAGAGGAGTTTTTTCCAGAAGAATTTAATGTTTCCATCTACAGTCTCAGAATTTTCAAAGAGTTGTACAGCCTTGGCAATTGCTTGAACAGCAACAGCGGCTTTTGAATTTGGTTCATTAACACAAAAAGGCACTTGCTTTATAATTGCTTTTCGCACCGTAGGATCGCTGGGAATTATGCCAAGTAAATCAAGGGAAATATCACCCAAAAAGTGATCGCAAGCAATTGATAATCTAGAAAAAACATTTTTTGCCATTTGCATGGATGCGGCAGAATTTACTACAACCTTAAAACTATTTACTCCATGCCTTTGTTTTAACACTTTGATTAAGGCATAAGCATCAGTTAGAGAAGTTGGTTCTGTAGTTAAAACAATAATTTTCTCTTGGGAGGCAATATTAAAATAAAGGACATTGTCGTGTATACCTGCCCCTGTGTCCACAATTAAATAGTCCAGATTATCTTCCATTTCGTCAAAAACTTCAAGAAGTTCTAGTTTTTCGCCTGTTTCAAGACTCATCATGTCACTTAGTCCTGAGGAGGCCGGTAATATTTGAAAACCATAAGGGGTTTCACACAAAACCTCTTTAAGACTTTTACCATTGAACAAATCAAAAATATTGTAGGTGGGAGTAAGGCCGAGTGCCACATCTACATTAGCCAAGCCTAAATCCGCGTCAAGCAGAACAACGTTCTTATTATCTTTGGCCAGACAGTAAGCAAGGTTTATGGAAAGATTTGTTTTTCCAACTCCTCCCTTGCCTGAGGTAATACTTATCACTTTTGGACTTTTACTCATGTTGCTCTCCGTCAAAATTCGTCAGCCTGAAAAGTTTTTATTTTTAACTCAAAATCGTTCAAAAAAGCACTTCTAGTGCAAATTTTCGGCAAATTTTTCAGCCTATTTTTATTAATTTTTTTATTAACAATAAGTTACCCATTTTTGAGTTTGGCTAATTACAATTACTCAGCGCTTGGAAGTTGATGTTTTAAAATTAGCTTCCAAACTTGTGCTTCTTCTGCCGGCAATAAAGTTCCTTGTAGGGCTGACCCAAAGGATAAAGCGCTTATGGGCAACTTTGTCCTAACTGCCACATTGATTAGTTCGGCATAATGGTTTACTTCGTCTACCTTAGTCCAAATTAGGCTACTAGGAAAGTTATTTTTATATCTATTTAAAATTTCTTTTAAATTATTGTAATGGGGCGATAAAATCAAGTGAACTACAGCTTGAAAATCACTTAATCCAAGTTCTTTTATCTTATCTTCCAGATTTTCATTCTTAGTCAGACCCTCCATATCAATAAATATGCAGTGCAAATCCTTACAAGCCTTTAGGGCAGCCTTCATGGCATTGGCGTCCGGTGCTTCAAAGTAAGGAAAACCTGATAAATCTGCCCAGTGCCTTAGAACCAAGCGTCCATTACCTCGCATGGAATCAGTATTAATAAAACCTATGGAAATATTTTGACGCTCAGCCTTTCTTTGCATGGCTAGCCTCAAAGCTACACTGGTTTTACCACTTCCGTAAGGGCCTGCCATAATGTGTATTTTTTGAGGATAATTGGCAAGGTTAAAAGCTTTCACCGGAACAAATCCTGCCATTACAGCAAGCATGGCTTTTTGTTTAGCGTTTTGCTTATTGGCTTTTAACAAGGCATTGTAAAACTCCACAATGACTTCTTGCTCAACCCCTTCTTTTTGTAAATACTCAAGGGCAACTCTTTGATGTGGGTTTAAAAGCTCCCACTGCAGGGCAGGTTGCATTAGGGTGTAAATATGCCCTTTGAGCCTATCCCATTCCCTATGCCATTCTGACCAACCCACCGGACTTGATTGATTGGAAACCTTAGGGTCATTTTCCTTATCTGTTCCGGCAGTCACTTCCACAATACGCTGACCATTTTCAACTCTTTCTCTGCTACTCAAAATAACAGCCTCAAGTCCCAGTTCAGCCTTAACTTTATCCAGCGCTTGCTTAGTATTTTGTCCTATAAAAGTTTTAACTTGCATTATTTACTACCCAAATTTCAGCAGCACCATAGAGAACAAGCTCTTGCTTACCTCAAAAATGCTAATCTATTTTCACATTTCCGGCTGAATGTAGTCTTATATCAGCAGGAATTTCAGCTTGTGATAGCACGGGTACATTTGGTAAAAACCTCATCACCAACTGTGCTAAGTGTGACCTTACCACAGGTGAAGTTAAAAGTACAGGCTGACTTGAGTACATAACTGCATTTTCAACTGTCTCATTGATATTATTCATTAATTTCTGTGCATCAACGGGGTTGAGGGCCATAAATGAACCTGTTTCGGTTTGCCTGATTGATTCTTGTACTAAACGGTCTGTGCTTGGATCAAGAGTCATTATCACAAGTGCATTGTCTTCATCAAGATAAGGTTTAATTATGGTTCTTGCAAGCTTTTCACGCACATATTCTGTTAATATTTCAGGGTTTTTAGTATTTTGCCCAATATCAGCCAAGGTTTCAACTATGGTTAGCATATCTCTAATGCTCACATTTTCACGCACCAAGTTTTGCAATACTTTTTGCACTTGCCCAATTTGTAAGACATTTGGAACTAAATCATCAACAGCTCTTGGGGCAGTTCTGGCTAAAGTGTCAAGCAGAGTTTGCACTTCTTGGCGTCCTAAAAATTCGCTTAGGTTGCGGCGGAAAATTTCGGTTATGTGGGTTGCAATTACGGTTGAAGGATCAACAACTGTGTAACCTGCCACCATGGCTTCTTCTTTTTGCCTTTCGGTAATCCAAAGGGCGGGCAAGTTAAAGGCAGGTTCTGTGGTTTCAACACCGCTTATTTTTCCTGTGGCATTGCCCGGATCCATGGCCAAGTAATGATCAATAAGGATTTCAGCTCCGGCAATTTGATTGCCTTTGATTAGTAGAGAGTATTGACCAGGGCGTAATTGTAAATTATCTCTGAGGTGAAGAGCAGGAACTACAACTCCCATATCAAGAGCAAATTGACGACGGATTGAGCGAATACGAGAGAGAAGATTGCCATTTTGATCTTCATCAACCAAGGGAATTAATCCATAACCAACTTCAAGCTCCAAGGTGTCAAGGGGGAGAAGCTTTTGAACTTCTTCCGGACTATCTGTTGCAGCGGCAGCACTTTGTCCTGCGCCCACAGCTTTTGGTTGACCACCGGCGCCAAAGGCCTTTGGTTTTTGTTTGGTTTGTTCGCCGTCTTCTGCATCTTTTTTGGCCATAACTCTGGTAATAATAAAGATAATTATTCCAAAAGTCCAAAATGGAATAAGTGGTAAGCCGGGAACTAAACCAAGCCCAATCAAAATGATGGAAACAAGTTGCAAGGCTTTTGTGTTATAGCTAAGCTGAGTTAAAAATTCCTCACCCATTCTACTTTCTGCTGCGGCCCTTGAAACTATAATACCGGCAGAAACTGAAATAATAATGGAAGGAATTGTAGAAACAAGTCCATCACCAATGGTCAGCAAGGAAAATACAGTCAAAGCTTCACTAAAACTCATTTCCAATTGGAACATTCCAATTAATATACCACCAACAATATTGATTAATGTAATGAACATTCCGGCAGTTACATCACCTTGTACAAACTTACCAGCACCGTCCATGGCTCCATAAAAATCTGCTTCACGGCGTAAATTCTTACGTTGTTCAATGGCCTCGTCTTCAGTAATAATTCCGGAGTTTAAATCGGCTTCAATGGCCATTTGCTTGCCTGGCATTGCGTCCAAGGTAAAGCGGGCGGCAACTTCGGCAATTCTTGTTGTACCTGCTGTGATAACAACTTTATTTAGAATAAATAGGATTAAGAAAATAACTGCCCCAACAATATAAGAACCACCAATAACAAATTCAGCAAATGAGCGAATAATTTCACCGGCGGCAGCTGCCCCGCGATCACCATTTAATAAAATAAGTCTGGTGGAGGCAACGTTAAGCCCAAGTCTTAATAATGTTGTAACCAACAAGAGGGTTGGAAATATGGAAAATTCCAATGGAGAAGTCATAAACATAGAAGTTAGCAGCACTAAGAATGCTAAGGAAATACTAAAAGACAGCATTAAGTCCAGAAAAAATGTGGGCAAGGGAATTAGCATTAAAGCTAAAATTACTACTACCCCAACCGCCAACATCACATCGCCACGTCCGGCAAATCTTCCTTGATTGTTTTCCAATACTGCTTGTGACATACTTTCACCCTCTTTTTGTCAAATTTATGACAATTCAATAAATAAAATTTTATCTATAACTATCTGTTAAAATTTATAAAAAATTTAAATTGTAAAAATATAATTATTTTATACTGATTGTTGCAATATTTGTACCAAAGAAATATTAATCGACTGGTTTAACAAATCTGACTTTAAAAAAGTCATTGGGAGGACGGGCAACACAAATGATGAGGGCGTGGCTATTTTAATAAGTAATTGGGAATAGGTATAAGGACAGCCTTTAGCAAAAAGATTGCTACAGTCTGTCCCGAAAATAAAGTGGCTTGAAAATATATTCTGACGAATTTCCTTTCTATGACAGTTGATGCAAATACTAAATATCCCTGTAATAGTAGGGTTAAATAAATGTTGACTGTTATAAATGATATAAGATATAAGTTTTTATGCGTGAACTATATTAAGAATTTGTTTTTATCTTAGTGCCTAGATTAAAGTCGTTTTAGGAATATATATGAATAAAAAAATTACCTTTACTCCTCTATATTTACAAGTAAAGAATGATATTTTGGAAAGAATTATTAAAGGTGAATGGTCACCCGGAAGCTTTTTGCCCAATGAGTTTGCCTTAGCTGAACAGTATAATGTTAGCCAAGGAACTTTACGCAAGGCTTTAAATGAGTTGACAAGTGAAAAACAGCTCACACGTTATCAAGGCAAGGGAACAGCTGTTGCTGTTGTTGATGAAGATAGTTCCTTATTTCCATTTTTTTTCCTTTACGACAAAAATCAAAAACGCACTTTTCCATCTTCTCATATTTTAGATATAAATACTGTTAAGGCTGATGAAGTGGTATCCAAGGCACTTAATTTAAAACTAAACACTAAGCTTACTCACATAAAGCGTATCAGAATGTTAGAGGGAGAAGCTATTATTAATGAAAATATTTATATTGCTCCCTCTATTTCCACTAAAAACTTCTTTAAAGATAATGAAGCACCCAATACCTTATATGCTTATTATCAAAAAAATTGTGGTGTTAGGGTTATGCGAGTTACAGAAAGTATTGAGGCAGATATGCCAAAGGCAGATGATGTTAAATATTTAGACTTAACAAAGGATCAGCCCTTGCTTATGATCAACCGTATTTCTTATGGTAGTAATGATTTACCTGTGGAATTTAGGGTTAGTAGAATTAATTCTAAGAAATATGTTTACTTTGCTGAACTAAAATAAATTATAATAAATTAAAGTTGCACAAGCATATTTATATGGAGCGACATAACTACAATATTAGTTATGTCGCTCTTTTTTAATATATTGCAATTTAAAAAATCAAAAAAAATTTACTACTAAATCAAATAATTACATCTAAAAATATTTTTTTATTTAAAAAAACAATTTTTTTTAAAATTTTATAACTATAAAATTAGTTATAGAAACATAATAAACTAAAATTCCTAAATTTATATTTTTTTATCCCTCTGAAATAAAAAAATAATTTTAAAAATTGCAAAATAGTAAAAAGCTGTCAAGCCCGTTTTTACAGCTCCCTAGGCTATCTCTGCCCGCCATATACCCTTCTTTTCTACTTTTTTTAAAAAAGTGTGTGCTAGAAAAAACTCATGACATTTTGTCCTACCATTTTCCGACAAAAATACAAAAACTGTCTTTTTCAGCGTGGAATAAATAAAATTTTTTGGGAAATGGGTGGGACTGTGGGGGAGAGAAAACATATTTGCTCATAAAAGTGTTTTTTCTCTCACACTGAAAATTCACAGAGCTTTAGGTTTACAAAATTTTAATGCCGAACATGGCAAAAAGGGGATTTTATGACTATTCCGAGCAGTGTTCTTTTTTGTGAAATTAAGCAGATGGGTTTTGGTTCAAAGCCATACTTGAATGAGTTTGATGAAGTATGTATTGGCTTTGGGCATAGATTAATAGATGATTTGGAATTTATTTCAAGGTTTGATGAAGATTTGGCAAAGGCCATTGCCTCGTTTAATAATATAGAATTGAATGAGGTTTCAGGGCAAAAAAAAATATCACATCAGCAAAAGCTAAATAAAAAGCTTTTGCACTCTAAAATTGAAATCAGCCTTGAAGATGCAGAAACTTTACTACAGCAAGAGCTTATAAGTTATTATACAATCTTAGTAGAAAAAAGCTCAGGCTTTAGGCGTTTGATTAATTTATGTCACGGAAATTTGTGGTTAGGAAAAACTCAGCTAGCTAAGTCTTTGGAAAAATGTAAGTCTTTGGAATTAAGACTAATTAAAGGGAAAACTTCCAAAAGTAATGCAAACAGAAATCATTTATCAAAAAAACCAAATAGTTCAAATCTTCAAAACGCAAACTATAAAAATGTGAATACTTCAAGCTCTTCTTCTAGCAAAAAGAGAAATAGTTTTGCCAATTATGAAATTTTACGAATGCCAAATGGGGTTGGAGATGCGGCCTTAATCCGCTTGGACACAATCATACATCTAAGTCATATTTTAGGAATTAAAAAGCTGGTTAATATGGGAGAAGTCTTTTTAGCCTTGAGCCTTGATGATTATCACAGTGCTTCCAGCTTTTTATTAACTCATCCTTACTCTCAAACCCTAAAAAGCAAGATGGTGCTTTTTGCCCGTCGTTTGCGCTATGGCTTTATGTATTGTGAAATTGATGAACCATTGCCCCTTGAAGCTGTGGCAAAATAGAGGTGCAAAAATTATGAAGAAAAATAAACAGGGCTTACCATTTCTTTGTCAAACTAGGCAAAGGGCAAAAATGCAATATAAGAAAGTGCACGAGAGCTATGAAAATGCTTTAGCTAAAGGAGAAATTTTCAAAGAAAGTCTATATGATTTTACTGAGGCCATACCTTACCATGAAAACAAAGGCCTTTGTGAAGATATAAAGTCCTTACTTCTCGGAGATTTATTTTATTTATTAGTTTATGGAATGAACAGAAAGGACATGGACAATGATTGGCTTTTTGCCAGATGTCGTGAAGTGCAAAAATCACCCAATGGCCACCTTGATTTGTGGGCCAGAGAACACTATAAGTCAACCATAATTACTATTGGGCTAACCATACAAAATTTAATGAGTAATCCCAACTTAACCGTTGGTATTTTTAGCCACACCAGACCAATTGCCAAGGCCTTTTTAAGGCAGATTAAAAGAGAATGGGAAACAAATCCAATTCTATTACTTTATTTTCCCCATCTAAGCCCGCCTGAAAAATCTGAGGCACGCACCAGAACTTGGAGCGAAGATGGGGGGCTTATTGTAAAACGCAGTGGAAATCCAAAAGAAGCAAGCCTTGAAGCTTGGGGACTTGTGGACGGTCAACCCACAGGCAAGCACTTTGATTTATTGATTTATGATGATGTTGTGACTTTGGAGAGTGTAAGCACTCCCGAACAAATCAGAAAAACCACAGATGCTTGGAGGCTTTCTTTGAACTTAGGTTCTAGGGAAGGCAATTTACGAATGATTGGCACTCGTTATCACGCTTCTGACACTTACCATTTAATTATGGAACAAGGCAGTGTAGACCCAAGAATACATTCTGCCACCGAGGATGGAAGCCATGAGGGTAAGGCAGTTTTTTTGGCAGATGAAGTGCTAGCCAAGAAAAGGCGTGACATGGGCCCCTATGTTTTTGCTTGTCAAATGTTGCAAAATCCTTTGGCAGATAATGCTATGGGTTTTAAAAAGGAATGGTTTCAAGTTCTACCTCAAGAAAGTGAAATAGTAAAAATAAGTCATGGGATGAATATTTATATGGTGGTTGATCCGGCTTCCAGCAAAAAGGAAAGTTCAGATTACACTTCCATCTGGATTATAGGGTTAAACCACGACAATTATTATTATGTGCTTGATGGAGTGCACGACAGGCTAGCTCTACATGAAAGAGCTGAAGCTTTATTTACCTTGCATCGCAAATATAAACCTATGCTGGTAGGTTATGAACAATACGGCATACAAGCAGATATTGAACATATAAAATATTGCATGGAGCAACAAAACTATCGTTTTTCCATAATACCCCTTGGTGGTTCTATGGCCAAGGTGGATCGCATAAGGCGTTTAGTTCCAATTTTTGAGCAGGCTAGAATGTGGTTTATGCCCAAAATTGTTTGCCTGCGAGCTGACAGAACAGTGGTTGATTTGGTGCAAGAATTTTATAAAAATGAGTTTTTAAATTTTCCTGTGGCTAAGCATGATGATATGCTGGACTGTTTATCAAGAATACTTGATAGCAAACTTGGAGCAGTTTTTCCCATGATAAGACAAGAAATTCAAACCTCGGCTTCAAGTTTTTTTGAGTAGGTAGTTATGGAGAAAATAAGAATACATTTTGACAAAGATTATTACACCTTGTGGGCGAAAGAAGTTGATCAAACTATTTTGATAGATTTTTGGGAAAAGTTAAATAGCACAAGTATTGCAAAAATAACATTCTATGAACACTTACCGCAAAATTTTGCAGATTTTTACGATTTTATCAACTCAAGTCAGGTTGATGTACGTTTTGTGGGCAAATTTGGGCATGGGCTTCTTGCCATGTACTGGTTAAATAATCAGCTTGGCAAGGCAGTTATGATTCATTTTTGTGTATTAAAACACGCCTTCATAGAACAAGTTGCAATTGGAAAATATGTTGTTCAAAGCTTATTGCTTGCTGAAAATAATGGTGAAAAAATCATAAGTACTTTGTTTGGGCTTACACCAAAAGCCTATGGACACGCCATTAATTTTATCCAAAAATTGGGTTTTGAAATTATGGGAGTTTTGCCAAAGTCTTGTTATTTCAAAACTAAAAATAAATATGTGGACGGTATTGTAAGTAAAATTACAAAGGAAAATCTAACCTAAACCAAGGAGTAAATCATGGGCGGAGGAAGTTCAAAATCACCAAGAGTACAAGCTGCACCGGAAGTTCAGCCGGTGGAAATTCCGGCTCCCTTGCCAACATCTGTTGATCCAAGTGTAAAGCAAGCAGGAGATGAAAAAAGAAGACAATTAGCCAATGCAACAGGGGCAAATAGCACAATATTAACTTCAAGCCTCGGATTAAATAGCAAGGCAAATACCGAGAAAAAGACTTTACTTGGTAGTTAGTCGATGCTGAAAATTATAATAACTATTTATAAACAAAATAATCTTTTCCCATTCCAAAAAATATAAGAGGAATATAATGAACCATGATGAATTAAAACAACATATTCTACGGCGTTTTGCCATGCTGTCCAGGGAGCGCAATTCGTGGGAATCTCATTGGCAAGAAATAGCAGAACTTATGTTGCCTACAAAAGGAGTTTTTAACTCCTCAGGTCAAGAGAGGGAGGGAACAAAGCGCAATCACAAAATTGTGGATTCTACAGCTCTTTATGCATTAAGAATTTTAGCAGCAGGAATGCACGGTGGCCTTAGCTCTCCCTCAAGGCCGTGGTTTCGCTTGGCATTAAAAAATAAAGAGCTTGAAAATATAGATGGCATTGGGCTTTGGCTACAAAATACACAAGAAAAGGTTCATGCCGTTTTAGCTGGTTCAAACTTTTATCCCTCAATTCATGCTCATTATGCTGAATTGGCAGCCTTTGGAACTGGAGTATTTCTAATTGAAGAAGATGAAAGGGAGATTATAAGGTGTAAAAACCTAACAGTAGGTGAGTATTACCTGGATTGTGATTGCCGTGGACGTGTAAATACATTATACAGAAAATTCCATCTCTCTGCGCGTCAGATGCAGGAAAGATTTGCTCAAACTTGCCCCGATGAAGTTAAGGAAATGGCTGCACAGGAAAATAATACACGTTTGGAAATAATCCATGCCATTGAAAATCGGGAAAATTATAATCCTTATTTGGCAGATGCTAAAAACCGTCCCTTTGCTTCCTATTATTTGTTAAATCATGGCTCTAATACAATTTTGGAAGAAGATGGTTATGTTGAATTTCCGGCCTGTTGCCCCCGCTGGGACGTTACAGGTTCGAGCGTATATGGTCGTGGCCCGGGCATGGATGCTTTGCCCGATGTGGCTATGCTCCAAAGAATGAGGCTTGATGGCTTAGATGCACTTGAGCTTGAAATAAAACCTCCCATGAATGTTTCAAGTAGCATTAGAAATCAAGGAGGGCAATTTGCTCTGCGTCCTGGTTTTGCCAACTTTGTAGATACAAACGGCCCCATGCCTGCCATAAGCCCAACCTATCAAGTAAAGGCTAACCTAGAAGCACTTGATTCTTACTTGCAACAAATCAGAAAGCAAATAGGTGAGCACTTTTATAAAGATTTATTCTTACTACTGAGCCAAACAGATAAAAATATGACGGCCACAGAAGTGCAAGAGCGCAATGCAGAAAAACTTATTATGTTAGGGCCAACTTTAGAAAGGCTTAGAAGTGAATTATTTCAACCTCTAATCCAGAGAGTTTTTGGCATAATGCGTCGCTATGGACACATTGAACCTGTTCCGCAAACCTTAATGGGTATGGAATGGGAAATAGAAATGCAATCAAGCTTGGCACTTGCACAAAAAAGTGCTGACATTGGAGCTATTCAAGAAATAACTGCCTATGCCGGAAATTTGGCCAAACTACAACCTGAAGCCTTGGATAGTTTGAACTTAGACGAAATGGTTACCCATAGTGCAAAGCTAATGGGTGTTCCAGCCTCGGTTTTAAGGGGTAAGGATTTAGTAAAAAAACTAAGGGAAAACAGAAAGTTGCAAGAACAAGCAAAAATAAAAAGCGAAGCTGGAGACAAACAAATTGGCCTAATTGAAAAAGGTGTGGATTTGGCCAAAAAAGTTTCTGAAATAGATTTGTCAACAGACAATGCTGCCAAAAAAATTGTAGAAAATTTATAGGAGTAAAGTTTATAAAAATAAATAAAAGGAAAGTAAGGTGCAAGAAAAAAACTATTTAAATAGTCATAAAGACTACACAGAGCAAGAACTCAAAGGAACAATTTCAATCCTAGATGATGAAACGCTAAGTCAAAGTGACCTTTTGGCTATTTTAGGAACTGCCAGCGGTAGGCGGTTTATCAGAAGAATATTTAGGGCTTGTAATGTTTTTGAGTTTATGCCGGTGGGGGAAGCCAGCTTATATGCTTGGCATGAGGGAAGGCGAAGCATTGGGCTAAGTCTATATCAACAGATTTTTGCCCTTGGGCAGAACTTTATTAACCAACTTCTAAACGAGGAAAGGAACAATGTCTGAAATTAACACAACTATTGAACAAAATCTTGAAAGTCAAAACTTAAATCCAAGCACTACGGAAAGCAAAAAAGCTTTTGAGCAAACAAACCAAGCAACGGAGCAAAGTCAAAACACCTTGCTAACTACAGGTTATGGTCAAAGCGTACAAAATCCAGAGCATTATGTTCTTGAATTTTCTGATCAAACCTTAGTAGATCAAGAGTTGGTTCAAGACTTTAAAAATTTTGCCGCTCAAAATAATATGAGTCTTGAAAATGCAAAGCAAATGGGCAAATTTTATGAAAGCTATATGCAAAAACAAAACTCTCAGCAATCGCAAAAATATTCTGAACAACAAACAGCCCTTGAACAACAATGCTTAAATGATCCTGAATTTGGCGGGGCAAAACTGCATGAAAATTTGCGCTATGCCAAGGCAGCCCTCACCATGTTTGACAATGGGGAGCTTGGTAAAATCCTCAATAGTTCTGGTTTTGGCTCACACCCTGAAATCATTCGCTTCATGTATAGGGTTGGAAAAGCCTTGGCTGAAAAAGATTTGGTGCAAGGGCAAAGCACAGGGCGTGAACCAAGTGCGGCAGAACTGTTCTATCCCAGCATGAAAAAATCTTTGTAATTTGTTTTCCCTCCTCTAAAATCCTACCTTAAAAATTTTAACCTTTAACATGGTGAAAACCAAGGAGTTTTTATGTCACAAATGGCAATTAATCTTTTGGACGCGGCTAAGCGTTTTGATGGTTCAGGCAAAATTACTAAATTGGTCGAGGTTATGGCCAAGAGCAATGAAATTTTGGAAGATGCACTTTGGGTTGAGGGCAATTTACCCACAGGCCATCGCACCACCATTCGCACAGGACTTCCTGCTGCCACTTGGCGTTTGCTCAACTATGGTGTTCAACCAAGTAAGAGCACCACAAAAAGCGTGGACGATGCTTGTGGTATGCTTGAAGCCTATGCAGAAGTTGATAAATCCTTAGCTGATCTCAATGGTAGTACTGCAGACTGGCGGCTTAGTGAAGAATCGGGCTTTGTGGAGGCTATGAACCAGGAAATGTCCAAAACATTGTTTTATGGCAATACCCACGTTGAACCACAAAAGTTTATGGGTTTAGCTCCTCGTTACAATGCCCTAAGTGGTTATGACAGTGCAGAAAATGTGCTTGATTTTGGTGGAACAGGCAGTAAGAACACTTCTATTTGGCTTTGTGGTTGGGGCGAAAACACTTTGCATGGCATTTATCCAAAGGGTAGTAAGGGCGGTTTACAGATTAATGATCTTGGGGAGCAAACCCTAATGGACGATGATGGAGGGCATTATCAAGGCTATCGCAGTCATTTTAAATGGGATTGTGGGCTTAGTTTAAGGGATTGGCGCTATGTGGTGCGTATTTGTAATATTGACACTTCAAGCTTTGGCGAAATTATTGACGGAACAGAGCAAAATGTGAGCACAGGATTAATTCGTCTAATGATTGCTGCTGCCAATAAAATACCAACCACCAATAAGGCCAAAATGGTTTGGTATATGAATAGGGACGTGAAAACCGTGCTTGATATAATGGCCATGGAAAAGAGCAATGTGCATCTTTCCATTGATAATGTTGAGGGCAAGCCGATTACTCACTTCCTTGGAATGCCTGTGCGCAGGGTGGACAGCCTAAGTAATACAGAAGAAACCTTGGTTTAAAACTATTTTAATAGTTATAAGCCAACAAGTTCATATAAAAATGGAGTTAATATGATTTTAGATGCTGAACTTTTGTTTTCAAACAATCAAGCCCTTACAAAAACAGGTGCTTCAAGCAAAATATTGAATATGGAAGATTGCGTGGGGGCAGGTTATGGGCTTACCCCATTTGTGCAAGTGGCAGAGGAATTTGTGGGGCTTACAAGTCTTAGTGTGCAAGTGCAAATGGCGGACAGTGCAGATGCAGACGCTGATGCTTGGGAAACTATTATTGTTTTACCAAGCAAAACATTAGCTGAACTCAATAAGGAAAAATTATTTTATTTAGCTCCTCTACCGGCAGCTGCAGGTAAGTTCTTGCGGTTAAATTATGTGGTGGTAGGAACACCAACTAAGGGTAAATTGACAGCCGGCCTAATCTTGGTCAGACAAGACGGTTAATTCTTTTTGGGGAAAATTTTTTAAAAAAACTTTAGTTTTTTACAAAAATAAAAAGTTTCGTAAGGAAAGCGAGAGAGTCCGAGAGGGAGAAAAACTAGCCTTTTTAAAGGCTTGGTTATTCCCCTTTCGGAAAAATCTTTCCAAAGGAAAAAGTATGGCAGTTTCACAGGTTGAGTTATGTAATTTAGCTTTATCAAGATCGGGTGGGCATAGGATTTCTCAAATTACCAGCCTTGGTGAAGCCAGTAATGAAGCTAGGCAATGCGCGGTTAAATTGCCTCACTTAATCAAAACAAGTTTGAGAGCATATCCATGGAGGTTTGCAGGTAAAAAAGTTATTTTAGCCGCGTGCAAATTGGAGGGTGTTCACAATTTAGATGAATTATCTATTCTTTATGGCAGTAAGGTTTTATATCAATATCCAAATGACTGTTTAGTGGCTAGGCACGTTTATTCGGCCAGAGGTGCTGAGGAACAAGGCAGGGATTTTCATGTGGAGTTGGGCAGTGATGGAACAAAGCTAATTATTAGTGATGTAAATGACGCTGTGTTAATTTACACATCAACCCTAACAGATGCAAGCCTTTGGGATCCAATGTTTTATGATGCACTGGCTTGGCAGTTGGCAGCTGAGCTTTGTATTGGACTTGGCAACGACATGGAAAAGGCTAAACAACTGGAACTAAGGGCGATTGAATCTTTTGAGAGGGCAAAAGTTGTTGATGCAAAAGAGTCCAGTCACAATTTTTTTAGGTTTTCTTATCAAAATGCAAGGAAATAATTATGCCATTTTTAGGATTGCAAAGTAGTTTTACAGCAGGGGAGTTGGCCCCGTCTTTATCGGCCAGAGTTGATTTGGCACGCTATCAAACAGGCTGCAAAAAACTTGAAAATATGTTTGTATTTCCCCACGGTGGGGCAAGTAAAAGGGGTGGATTTCGTTATTTATTTACTTTGCCGGGGGAGGCCAGACTAATTCCTTTTATTTTTTCTGCCACTGAAACCTATATATTGGCCTTTACCGAGCATAGGCTTTATTTCTTCACCAAGGAAGGAGTTATTTTAAATTCCAATGCTGAACCATATTTTATTGAAACACCTTATGAAGCTTATGAGGCTAAGGAGCTTGCCTTTGTGCAAAGTGCAGATGTTATTTATTTGGCCTCCGTCAATCACAAGCCATATAAGCTTTCACGTTATGGGCACACAAATTGGCAAATGGAAGTGCTTAGTTTTATTCCCAAGGCTGAAATTCCAAGTGGGTTAAGTATTGAGCTTTATGATGTGAGGACGGCAGGTGAAATTAGTGGCGATGGTGAAGGTAAAAGAAATTGGAATTATGTTGTTACTCAAGTTGACGCTAAGGGCGAGGAGAGTTTAGCAAGTGCTTTTATTGGAGTGGAAGGGCCTGAAAACTTGCGTACAACTTGCTATCCAAAGCTAAATTGGAGTGAAATTGCAGGGGCTAGTGAATACCGTATTTATCAAGAAAAAAATGGCAAATACGGTTATATTGGCAGTTCATTAACCACTGGATTTGATGCAAAAAACATTGCTCCAGATATGACAGATTGTCCGCCGGAGGAACATGATCCTTTTGTGGACGAAAACTTTCCTGGGGCTGTGTGTTTTTATCAACAAAGGCTTGTTTTTGCAGGAAGTAATAAAAGGCCACAAACTATTTGGTTTTCCAGAACAGGAAATTATGAAAATTTTAGCAAATCAAGCCCGTCTAAGGCCGATGATGCTATGGAAATAACCATAGCCGGTAATGAGGTTTCAAAAATAATGTGGCTTGTTTCCTTAAGAACTTTATTGGTGGGCACAGGGGGAACGGAATGGGAAGT
>CAYJHF010000006.1:0-31199 GCA_964369905.1 uncultured Mailhella sp.
GTTTTAGCCTTATTTTAATAAAAACATTTTTATTTATAGATAGTTATTATATTTTCAGCATCGACTAATTAAAAAGAAACTTCTGTATATAAACTTTTTTAATAATGGCAAACCCAGATTTTTAAAAGTTTTTTATAAAAAGAATAATTGTGTAGAGCTCTTGAATTATACAATGCTGTTATAGCTATAATTCTACAATTAAAACAAAGGCGAGAAGAATAAATCCCCTCGCCGTCAAATTTGTTATGGTAGTCAGACTATGCTGTAACTTCCATAGGCACAATGTGTACACGCTTATGTTCTTTGCGCTTACGCACAAAGGTTTCATATTCAACCTTACCCTCAATTTTTGCAAAAAGGGTGAAATCACGTCCCATACCAACATTATTGCCGGGGAAAATGCGTGTTCCCAATTGGCGTACCAAAATATTTCCTGCGAGAACTTTTTGTCCTGCAAAGCGTTTAACGCCTCGTCTTTGTCCTTCACTGTCGCGTCCGTTACGAGAACTTCCGCCTGCCTTTTTATGAGCCATAGTAAATACCTCTTATGCCAAACTAATGCCCGTAATGCTTAGGGCAGTATAATCTTGACGATGTCCTTGGGTTTTGCGATAGGATTTGCGACGATTTTTCTTAAATACAATGATTTTTTCGCCACGACCGTGTTCCAATACCTTTGCAGTAACTTTAGCGCCCTGAATATAAGGTGCACCAAATTGGGCAGAACCATCACTGCACATAACTACTTTATCAAATATAACTTCATTGCCAACTTCGGCATTAAGTTTATCAATAAAAATTTTATTGCCTTCTTGAATGCGGTATTGCTTACCGCTTGCTTCTATAATAGCGTACATTCTAACCTCCGAAGAAAAGAGAAAAGAATATTGACTTGGCTTTGCCTAAAAGTCAAGTTAAAATTTCCCTTTTTTCGATTTAAGAAATAAATTTTGTTTAACTATTCAATTTTATTGTGTAAAAACTTATAATTAACAGGTAACGGGTGTTAAAAAATAAGTTAATTTAGGCTCAAATCAATGCTGATTTGCCTTTGCGTTTTTTTTCAAACGCCACACAATGGCACTTAACATAATGCCGAAGTAAATAAAAATAACTGCTGTGCCGATTAGAGCATCAGAGCTTGCAGCCATAATATTTTCAAATAAACTAGCGGACATCATAAAATTTTACCTCATAAAGTGTTTTTGGGTAAGTGAAAACACCGTATGGGAGAAATTTGCCCCATTTTTTTTACTTGGTCAAGGTTTTTTTTAGTAAAGTTTTTAATTTTCTTTTAAAAATTATAAGCTTATTGCTCAAAGCGATCTTCAACGTCAATGTCACTTGGTGGAGTAAAGGTAAAGTCGCTTTTCTTGAACTTTATATTGGGAATAAAACTATTAAAACTAATAGTATTGGTATTGCCAAAAAAATCAAGCACCACAAGTTTTTCAATCAAATCAGTTTGCGGATTGATCCAGATTTGAGCTTCTACCAAATGACTTGTAGCTTCGTTGGGATAGAGTAAAAATCCCTCCAAATTTTTATTATCTTCGCTTTCAAGCTTTTCAACTTCAAAATTATCCAAGATTTTATTTTGCCCGGTTAAAATACTTAAAGCAATTTGAGAATTTTCAAGTGCTGTGACGTTATAGCGATAAGCCACTTCTTCTTCCGGTAAATAATGCCAAATTTCTTGCTCATTAACTATTATAAATTCAGCAGATGGGCTTGTGGTTTCAAGAATAATATTTTCAGGCTTTGCAAAAAGCACTTTGCCTTGTCTTATTTCATTACTATTACTTTCACGGTGAAAAAGTTCTTGAGTAATTTTAGCTTCAAAACTTTCTAACTTAGTATAATTTCTTTCCAAATTACGCAAAGTTTGCTCAATGGTTTCAGCCTTGGCATTTCCATTAAACATAAGAAAGAAGAAGAGAAAAAATATAACTTTCTTCATTATATACCATATTTTTTTGGGGAAGACTGTTGCTTACACAAATCTTCCCCAAAAAACTAAATTAAAATAAATTATTCATCATCAAAGTCTTCATCATCAAGGTCTAATCCGAAATGTGAAGCTAAGATTGGGCCATAGTAAATTGCATCTTCGTCTAAATCTTCTTCAATTCTGAGCAGTTGATTGTATTTTGCAATGCGATCTGAGCGTGATAGGGATCCTGTTTTAATCTGCCCACCATTTACGGCAACGGCAAGGTCAGCAATGAAATTGTCCTCGGTTTCTCCTGAACGGTGGGAAATAACAGTAGAGTAGGCAGCTTCCTTAGCCAGTTCTATTGTGTCCATGGTTTCAGTAAGAGTTCCGATTTGATTTACTTTTATTAAAATAGCATTGGCAATGCCGTCTTCAATTCCTTCAGCCAAAATGGCAGGATTTGTTACAAAAACATCATCGCCCACCAACTGAATTTCTGTGCCAAGGCGAATAGTTAGTTGTTTCCAACCCTCCCTATCAGCTTCGTGCATACCATCTTCTATGGAAATCAGCGGATAGCGTTCGGCAAAATCAGCCAACCAGTCCACCATTTGTTCTGAACTAAATTCTAAATTTTCTCCGGCCAACACATACTTGCCATCTTTATAAAATTCTGAAGCGGCTACATCTATGGCCAAAGCAACTTCTGAACCAGGATTGTAACCGGCTTCTTCAATGGCTTCCATTAAGTAGCGAAAGGCTTCGTCATGGGATTTTAGGTTGGGAGCAAAGCCACCCTCGTCACCAACACTGGTTACATGACCATCACGGTTCAGAATTTCTTTTAATGTATGAAAAACTTCTGCACCAATTCTTAATGCGTCCCTAAAGGTTTCTGCGCCTATGGGCATAATCATAAATTCTTGAATATCAAGATTATTGGGAGCGTGCGAACCACCGTTAATTACATTCATCATGGGAGCTGGCATAACTTTGGCGTTAATTCCACCAATATATTGATAGAGGGGAAGGCCTACAAATTCAGCGGCAGCTCTGGCTGTTGCCAAGGAAACCCCAAGCATTGCATTTGCTCCTAGTCTGGCTTTATTATCTGTTCCGTCAAGATCCACCAATGTATTGTCAATTTGAATTTGACGCAGGGCGTCCATGCCAATTAAAGCTTCGGCAATTTCTCCGTTTACATTGAGAACTGCATTTGAAACACCTTTGCCTTTATAGCGTGTTTTATCATTGTCGCGAAGTTCAATGGCTTCTCTTGAGCCGGTGGAAGCACCGGAAGGAACAGCTGCTCTGCCAACAATTCCTGATTCAAGCCCAACCTCAACTTCTATAGTTGGGTTGCCTCTTGAGTCTAAAATTTCCCTTGCCCAAACAGATGTAATTCTGCTCATAATCGCTCCTAATTTAATGTTTTGCACAATAAATTGTGCAAAGGTTATTATGATAATAAATTATTTTGTCCTGCAAACTTCAACCCTTCCAAAATAAGATTGGGGTGAATATGATCTATACAGGTGCTAAGCTTTGCAATTTCTTCGGCAAAGCCTCCTGTGGCTATTACGCATAAAGGTTGTGGTAGTTGTTGCTTTAGTCGCTCACAAAGTCCTTCTGTCATGGCTACAAATCCGAAGATGAAACCATGATTTATGCTTGTGCTTGTATTTTGCCCAATAAGTGGTTCATTTTTATTAACCTCAAGGTTGATTTTAGGCAGCTTTGCTGTGTTTTTAGCCAAAGCATTTCTTGAGGATAGAAGCCCCGGGCAGATTAGTCCCCCCATATAATTGTTGTGGGCAAGGCAATCAAAGGTTGTTGCAGTGCCATAATCTACACTGATAATTCCTGCACTCTCAGGGTACAAAACTCTGGCGGCATAGGCAGCCATTAGTCTGTCAGCCCCTACTTCATGGGGGTTTTTATAACTATTATTTAAATCAATTTTAAAATCATCGGGGAAGCTGAGCACATTTACGCTTAAATATTTTGAACAAGCCTGACGATATATGGCTAAAAGTTCAGGAACTACAGAGCAAACAAAACTTTGGCTAACTTTTTCTAACTTCACTACATTAAGCATTTGCATAAGCAATAAGCCAAGGCTATCGGCAGAGTATTGCGAGCGGGTTGGCAAGCTAAAAGAATGAGTAATTTCTCCATCTATTGCAAAGCCAAGCTTTATGGACGTATTGCCAATATCAGCCAGTAGTAGAGCATTATTTTGTTTATTCATTGCTTATTTTTGGTTTTTAGAAATTTTGCCGGTTTATTCTTCCACTTCTGGGGCTTCATTTGCCTTTATTACTGATATTTTATGGATTTGTTTAGCATCGGCACTTAGTACGGTAAAATCCCAGCCGTTAAAATGGAATGATTCATCATTTGTGGGAACATGGCCGGCGTGTAAACTTAAAAAACCGCCTATTGTGTCAATTTCGTCTGATTCCAAAACAATCCCATGTTCTTCTAAATCTTCTAGGAAGGTGCGGCCATTAATTAACAACTCTTCATCACTGATTTTAATAATATCTTCTTCTTTTGGGGCATCGTGTTCGTCTTCAATTTCGCCCACAATAATTTCTAGCAAATCCTCAATGGTGATTAGCCCACTAGTTCCACCATATTCATCAATTACAATGGCCATGTGGTTCTTTCTTTGGCGAAATTCTTGCAATAAATCTGCACAAATTTTGGTTTCAGGAATAAAAATCGGCTCACGCATGACGCTATCAACTTGGATTTGATTTTTTGAGTCATCTTCAGAAATTAAATATGAAAGTAAATCCTTTACATAAATAATACCAATAATATTATCTCTTGTGTCGTGATAAACCGGTAGGCGTGAATGTCCACTTTTCAATATAACTGTAGCAGCATCAAAAATGGAAGAACCACTAGAAATAAATTCAACATCAGTGCGTGGTGTCATAATGTCTTGTGCTTGTGTTTCACTTAATTCCAAAATAGAAAGCAACATAATGCTTTCTTCGGCTTCAACTTCACCATCTTTTTGGGCAATTTTAATGGTTTTTTCAAGAAAATCTTCATCTTTTGAGTTAAATAAGCGTGAAACTTTTGACCAAAACGAACTATGCGATTCACCGTCCAAAACATACTCCTTGGTTGAATGTTAATAAGTACCTAATTAAAAAACTATAAAAACCTTTATATTAGGTAGATAAAACTTGAAATCAAGTTTTATTACTGCCAAATATAATAGCTAAATCCAAGTTCTGTCAAGTATATTAAACCTAGCATAATGAAGATAAAATTTTTTAGTATTGACTGGAGCATTGTCACAATTACTGAAAAATCAAAAACTGTGCCTTTCAGGGTGGGCTTGAACATTTTAAAAAAATCTCAATTCCTAAATGCTCTAAACAAAAATGCAACTACCTATAATGTTGTAGGTAGTTGCATCTATCTAGAAAAACTATAAATCGCCCTAAAGACAATTTAACCGGATTTAGAAATTAGTTTTTATATTTTTTTTCATCTTTGCTTTCTTCTTCTTTAGCTTCAGGTGCACTTACACGCTTAGCTACATCAAGCTCTACAACTCCAAAACGCTCTTCGTGCTCACGCACTATTTGTAAAATTGAAAAGGCTAAGCGTTTTGCTGTGTAGTAATTCATAATCATTCTGTTTGAGAACTGCAACATCATTTCAGCAGCAACTCCCTCTTCTTGAGATGGAACTGTGTGGTTTACGCCAAAAGAAATAAAAACTTCTTCAGGTGAGGAATTGCTTTGAAATACATTAGCATAATTGGTTTTCATTTCGCTTGTGTTAACATTCAAACGCACTTGTTGTTTTTCCTGACTCATGATTTTTCTCCATAATGAGAACTTTGCACTACTATTGTTTGCAAACATTCTCTTAAAATTAAAAAGTGATTTAATTTTTGTAAAGTTAATATGCAGGGTAAAAGGCACATAAATCGATTAGCTAAGTGAAAAACATGGTTTTTCTACGCTTGATTTTGCTTGAATTTACTTTGCAAATTCTTTATGAAACCTTGCGCGGTAAATGTGCAGAGATTTCATAAATATTTTGTTCAAAAAATACTTTACTCTAAATTAGTTAGATTACGGATAATTTGGGCATTAAAAAATGTCAAGCTAAAATATTAAATATTTTATTGTTTCTTTTGCTTTATCATTATTTATAAAAAGGTAATATGTTTTAACCTATCAGTTTTTTATGATTTTTTGTTTAAATTTCTTGACAAAAATATATCAATAAAATATAAGTAAAGTAATGTAATGATGTGATTATCAAATATGCCATGTACTAAGGCTTTTTTATCATATAACTGCTTATAATGTTAAGGAAAAAATATGAAATCTAAAAGTATTTTTGTAGGGTTGTGTGTAACTCTTTGTATGTTGTTTACTCAGTATGATCAAGCAGTTTCTAAAACCACACTTGAAGAAACGTTAAGGCAAGCTTTTGAATATAATCCAAACATTAAAGCCGCCGAAGAAGCTCGCCAAGAAGCTGTGCACAGAGTAAGAGAAGCAAAGGCAGGGTATTTCCCAACCATTGGAGTTTGGGCTGATGGCGGTTATGAGCAGAATGACAATGTAACCACAAGAATAAATGAAACTGAAAACGATGTGGTTAGTGCTTATGGGGCAGGGGTGCAATTTGTTCAGCCTATCTGGAAAGGCGGTGAAACAATGGCCAGTGTGCACCTAAGAAGCGAAGAGCTAAATTATAGAGCTTTAGCACTTATGGACAGCGCAAATTCCTTGGCCTATTCAGCCATAAGTGCCCATGCGGATATTTTAAGACGACAAAAACTAATTGTTCTTGCTCAGAATAATGTTAACGAGCATAAAAAAATTATAAGACTTCTTAGAACCAGGGTAGAGCAAGGGCTTTCAAGTCAAGGTGATATTGATTTGGTAATGGGAAGGCTTAAAAGGGCAGAGGCTACACTAAACCTTTATAAGCAAGGTCTTGTTCTTGCAAAAGCTGCCTATACAAAGGTTACAGGGCAAAAAATCATTCCTGAACTGCTTGCAGTTGAAAATCCTGAGCATATTTTTACTTCAGAAGATGAAGCTAGAGACATTAGTGTTAGGCAAAATATCAGAATAAAAGCTGATATGGCAGCTATTCGCGCAGCACTAGCAGAAGTAAACATTGATAAATCAAGTTTTATGCCAAGGCTTAACTTGGACGGCGGTACAAATTTCTTAGATCAAGATTATGATGGTAATAATAAAAACCTAAATTGGTCTGTGGGATTGAGTATGCAGTGGAATATTTTTAATGGTGGAGCAGATGTGGCAAGTGTTAAAGCAAGCTCGGCCAGAGTCAGAGAACTTCGCCAAAACCTCCATGCCACCATGGACAGCGTAAATGAAGAAATAGTTTCAGCCTTTAGAGTTACACAAGATGCGGAAGAATTACAAGAAATATATGAGCTTTCAGCTTCCTTGGCTAAAAAAGCCAAAGACAATTACACAGTGCAATTTGAAGTTGGTAAAAAAGACTTGCTTTCCATTTTAGATGCCGAAGGTGAATATTTCTTTAGTATTGTCGAAAGTGAAGTGAATAAAACTGATGCTTTGCTTGGAAAATATCGCCTATTGGCCATAACAGGTGCTTTACTGGAAGAAATTGGCATTGACACAGTAAACTTCCATAAAGATGCCAATAGCCCCGAAGAAGAAATTTCTTGGAATATTAGGCAAGACAATTCTTATTTTGTAGCGCCTGCCATAGGCTCTACCTTAAATACTGAAGAATAATGAAACAAAATTCATGGTTTTGGGATATACTAAGTCGCTATCTCCCCTTATACCGTAATGTTTTTATTGCATCAATTATAGTTAATCTTCTCAGTCTTGCTATGCCTTTGTTTGTAATGAATGTTTACGACAGGGTTGTACCAAATAATGCCTTTGAAAGTCTGTGGGTTCTAGCCATAGGAATGATTTTAGCGGCAATCTTGGATTTTATCCTCCGCACCACCAGAGCGCATTTTGTGGACATTGCAGGACGCAATGCAGATATTAAAGTGCAAAAACTATTTATGCAAACCTTACTTGATGCAAGGTTTGATGATATATTTAAAAATAGCAATACCAGCACAGTCGGGGCATTAATTACTAGGGTGCGTGAGCTTGAGTATGTTCGGGATTTCATGGGATCAGGAACTTTACTTACCCTGACTGATTTACCATTTGTAATTATTTTTATCGCCCTAATGTACTATCTTGGTGGAGTGTTGGCTTTTATTCCCTTGGTAGCCATTCCTGTTTTACTCTTGTTCTCCTATGCTATACAAACGTCCTTTGAAAAAAAATCTAAGGCTCAAATGTACGCCAATGCAAAAAAGCAGTCTTTTTTATCAGAAATGCTTTCAAGCCTAGAAACCATCAGAATAACCGGAATGGGAAAAATATTACTTAATCACTGGGAAAGTCATGTGGAACTTTCATCTGATAAAGCCATTGAAGTTAGGGCTCAAAACAATTTTCTCTCCCATAGTTTTTTATTAATTAATATTATCTTATCCGTCAGTTTAGTTATTTTAGGTGTTTACCAAATTGCCGCCGGTAATATGACCACAGGAGCGCTTATTGCCTGTGTAATTTTATTTGGACGTTGTGCCGCTCCACTAAATGGTTTAATCAATGTTTTTACCAATTTTCATAAAACTGTTGAAATTATCAAACAATTTCAGATTTTAATGCAAATGCCAAGTGAAAATCCCAAAGCAGAAGAAGAGCTGATAATTCCTCAAACCACCATTCCCGTAGTTATGCAGTTTGAAAATGTTAGCTTTTCCTATCCTATGGCGGATATAAAAACCACGGCATTAAAAAATATCAATATGCAAATTCGTCCCGGTGTTAAGGTAGGTTTTATGGGTTCTACCGGCTCAGGCAAGTCCACCTTGGCTAGGCTATGTGTTGGGCTTTATTTACCAACTTCGGGAAATATTATGCTGGGGCAACTCAATATGGCTTCAACTCCCATGCGTCCTTTTCGCAATAACATAGGTTATTTACCCCAAGAAGTACATATATTCAAAGGAACATTGCGTTACAATATAGCCTTGGCTTGGAATTTGGACAGTCCTTGCCCCGAGGAGACTATATTGGAAGCGGCTGAGCTTTCCGGAGTGATGGACTTTGCCTCATCTCATCCCCTTGGTCTTGATATGCCCCTTGGGGAGCAAGGAGCTGGCATTTCAGGGGGGCAAGCCCAAGCCGTTGCACTGGCTAGGGCCTTGCTTGGCAACCCTCACACCTTAATATTGGACGAACCATCAGCCCAGCTGGATTTAAAATCGGAACAAAAACTAATTCAACGTCTAGAACCAATTATTGCAAACAAAACTTTATTGCTATTTACCCATAAAGTTGCAATGCTTCAACTGGTCAACAAAGTCATTACCCTTGAAAAAGGGCAAATGATTTCTGAAGACTCTAAAGAACAAGTGATTAAAAATTTATATGGAAAACAATAAAGAAAAATTTTTTACCAAATTTTTTGGAAGATTTAAGCCTGAAAATGGTGAAATAGAGGCTTCTAAGCGCTCAAGTATACTCTTATGGTTAACAGCCATTTCCATTTTGATTTTTATTGTTTGGGCAAGCTTAGCCGAGCTTGATCAAACAGTCAGAGGGCTTGGGCAAGTTGTTCCATCGCAAAGAATTCAACAAATTCAAAATCTTGAAGGTGGAATAGTGCAAGAAATAAGTGTGCAAGAAGGGCAATTGGTTGAAAAAGATCAAATAGTTATGCGTATTGACAATGAGGCAGCAGGCAGTCAATACCGTGAAAATTTAATTAGAAGTATTGAATATGCGGCCAGTATAACTAGGCTTGAGGCTTTAATAAACAATGTTGCACCTATATATAGTGCAAGAGTTATGGAATTTCCCGACTTAGTCAAAAGACAAAATGACTTATTAACTGTGGCAAGATCTAAACAAGAATCTGAGCTTCAAGTCTTAGCCTTACAAAGTGATTCAAAAAAACGTGAAGCCAATGAGCAAAAAGAAAATAAAAAACAATTACTTGCTAGTTTAGCACTTATAGAAAAACAAAGAGAATTGGCTCTAAAAGCCCTAAATGCCAAGGCCTATTCAGAGATTGACTTTTTGGAAATTGAGCAAAAAATTCAATCTATTAAAGCCGAATTGGCTGCCCTTGAACACTCCATACCACGACTTGAAGTTGCCGCCCTAGAAGCAGAAGAAAGACAAGCATTTAGAAAGGCAGAGCTGGAAACAATTTCGCGCAGTGAACTAAATGAGTTCCAAATTCAACTTTTATCGCTCACCGAGCTTTTAACAGCCGGAGGAGATAGGGTAAAAAGAACTGAAATGCGTTCTCCGGTAAAAGGAGTAGTCAACAGTATTTTAGCCAATACGGTTGGTGGTGTTGTTGCTCCAGGAGCTACCGTTATGGAAATTGTGCCCTTTGACGATGCTTTAATTATTGAAGCAAAAATCAGTCCTGCGGACATTGCCTTTATATACCCCGGACAAAAGGCCAAAGTTAGATTAACTGCTTATGATTTTTCAATTTATGGCGGAGTTGATGCCACCGTGGAAAATATTAGTGCTGACACTTTAGAGACGCCCGAGGGTGAAACCTTTTATCAAGTTAAAATTGTCACCTCAAATCCCTATCTCAACGATAAGAACGAAGAATTACCAATTATGGCAGGTATGACGGCGGAAGTGGACATAATTACAGGAAAAAAGACCATTATGGACTACTTGCTAAAGCCATTGCTAAAAACCCAGCAAAGAGCCTTTAGGGAAAGGTAGTTGATTATAATTTTCAAAAAAAACCTAGCTCATGCTAAAAAAATGACAACTTACTGTGAAAAATGTTGACTAATTTTGTAACGCTCTCTTTTCAAGACTACTTGTTTAAAGTTTTTTGCGGAAAGGGAGGGGGCTTGGTGGAGGTAAAACTCTTTTTGTTCACAAAAGGGGTTTTACCTCCACCAAAAAATAAAAATAGAGACAAAAAATTATGCTTAGTAGAATAACTCTCTCAAAGTCAGTCAAGGAAAAATTATCCCGTTTATTTCTTGGCATTATTATGTCCATTTTTATGCTTGGGCTTTATGTTGGTCAGCCCTATTTGTTACAGCAGGCTGACAGGTTGATTTATGATATTTTCTTGCGCTGGAATGCCGGTGGTGAGCCTTCTCCAACCCCTGCCTTGATAGATTTAGACGAAAAAAGCCTTGAGGAGTTTGGCCAGTGGCCATGGCCACGGCATTTGGTGGCCAAGCTGATTGCTAACTTGACAGAAAAGGGGGCAGCAGCCATTGGGCTTGACATACTTCTTTCTGAACCTGACAATTCTTCAGCCAAGAATTTACAAAAATCATTTAAACAGCATTTTAATTTAACCATTCCTTTGGATAGTATTCCTAAAAGTTTGCAAGACAATGATTTAATTTTGAGCAGCATTATTTCACAAGCGCCTGTGGTTTTGGGAGGGTATGCCAGATTTACGGGTGAGCAAACACCATTGCCAAAGGATTTGCCCCATGCTGATGGAATTATTGATCGCTATAATCCTGAAAATCCAAAGCCAAGAAGTCTTCTTATGCAAGCTAAGGGAGCAACCTTGCCTTTGCCTGAGCTAAGGGCTGTTGCACCTATTGGTATTTTAAATATTGCTCCTGATGCTGATGGCATAATTCGTTCTGCTCCCTTGGTGGTGCAAATTGAAGATAGAATTTTAATTTCCCTTTCCTTGCGTTCCTTGATGCGTGGGCTTGGGAAAAATAATATAACACTGGTTGGCGGTAAAGATGGTTTAGAAGCCATTAGGCTAGATAAATATAATATTCCGGTTAGTCCGGACGGGCGTTTTATTGTACCCTTTAGAGGCCCAAGAAATTATTACCCTACTTTTAGAGCGGCTGATATTTTAAACAATAAAATTCCCATGGAAGAATTGCAAGGTAGGGTTTTCATTGTGGGAACTTCTGCCCCCGGCTTGCTTGATATTCGAGCCACACCCTTTGATTCCATCTATCCTGGTGCTGAAGTGCATACCACAGTTATAGATGCTATTTTGAGCGATCGCAATTTTTATAATCCTTCGTGGGTTCCTGGTGCTCAGGTGCTTTGCATTCTGATTATTGGTATTATTTCAAGCTTTATCTTTAGTATGACTGCACCAATAGTTTATTTACCTCTCTTGGTCATTATGGTGAGTAGTACGGTTTGGGGTAGTTGGCAGATATTTTTAAACTCCATGTTTATTTCTCCACTTTATGTGGTTATAACCATTGTTGCACTTGCGTTAACTTTATTGGCCTTGCGTTTTTGGCAAGAAGCCAAGCAAAAACGCACCTTACGCAATGCCTTTAGCCGTTACATTGCTCCTGACATGGTAAAACGTATTGTTGAAAAGGGTGAAGTTGTTTTGGCAGGGGAAGAACGCCAAGTTACTCTAATGTTTACGGACATACGAGGTTTTACATCTATTTCTGAAAAACTAAATCCGGTGCAAGTTGTGGAAGTTCTAAATCAATACTTTACTCCCATGACTTCAATTATTAGGGGCAATGATGGAACTGTGGACAAATTTATTGGCGATGCCATTATGGCTTTTTGGAATGCTCCCCTTGATGTGGAACACCATGAATTAAAAGCTGTGAACAGTTCCATAAAAATGCTAAGAGCCCTTGAGGAGCTAAATGCAGGCTTTGAAGAGGAAATTGGCATTAGTTTGCGTATGGGTATTGGACTACACAGTGGAAAGGTTTATGTTGGCAACATGGGCAGTGAGGAAATGCTTGATTATACCTGTATTGGTGACAGTGTAAACCTAGCTTCAAGACTTGAAGGGCTTTGCCCTGTATATGGTGTAAAAACTGTAGTTAGTGCTGAAACAGCTAAGAGTTGCCAAGATTTTGAACTGCAAAACCCACATTTAGCTGACACAGTTCCTAATTTTATGCCTCTTGATATAATTAAGGTTAAAGGAAAGAATGAAGCTGTCGAAATTTGCGTACCCTTAGCTAAAGATAGAGAAGCTGAGTTTTTAATTGACGATTTTACAAGTGCCAGAGCATTTTATTTAAGTGGAGAGTTTACAAAAGCAAAAAATGCCTTTATGGAGCTTTGTCAAAAACAAGCAAATACCATATTATATGAACTGTATTTAGAAAGAAGCAAAGAGCTTGAAATTAACCCGCCTGAAGATTGGCAAGGTATTTGGACATTTACTAAGAAATAGAGAAGTTAATGCTTAGAGCATAATTCATGCTGAAACAGTCAATTTTTGACTTTTTCAAAAAGGCACGTTGCCTTCAAGAAACGCGTTTGGACGCCACAAGTGATTTGTGACTCACTTTACAGTACGCAAAGCTGACGCCTTTGCTTACAGCTTTGGATAGCAGGTGCTTCAAAATCTTTTTTTTAGTTCAAAATCTGCAAGAAAATCGCTTGTTCCAAGCTTATTTCTTGCAGATTTTTTTGTATTTTTTGCTAACTTTACTTTTATTAACAATATGTTATCACATTTTTCAGCATCGGCTAAAATAATCTGTCAATTCACTAAAAAAAAGTTCGCAAGGAAAAATTATTTCCTTGCGAACAGTTTTTAATGCTTTTTAGCATTATTATTTTTTAAATACTAGTTATTCCACATTGGTTTGCCAATGGCACTTAGGTATTCATTGATAGCGTCTTTTCCACCAACAAATTCTGCCATTTCAGGCCATACGATGTCAAAAGCAGCTTTTTTCCACTTGTCTTCATCAGTAAGTTGAGAAACAACTAAGCCTTTTGCAATAAGAGCATCTTTAGCAGCAGCAGCTTCGCTTTTTTGGTATTCTAAAACCATATCTTGAGCATACTTTCCTGCTTCAACCATTAATGCTTGGGTTTTAGCATCCATTTTTCTATATACACGTTCACTCATTACAAGAGGTTGTAATTGGTAGGTATAATGAACTTCTGTTAAGTATTTTTGATTAGCTTCGTTAAACTTCATAGCTTGGAAGCCAATGTAACCGTAGCATTGACCGTCAACAACGCCTTGTTGAAGAGCTGTAAAGGTTTCAGACCAAGAAATAGGGGTTGGGCTTCCGCCAAAAGCTTTGTAAGCAGCAATAAGAACTGCTGATTGTGGCACGCGGAATTTCAAACCTTTGAGGTCTTCAATCTTTGTGATTGGGCGTTTACTGTTAGAAATATAACGGAAATCGGTATAAGTCCAGCTAAGAACTCTAAATCCGGCTTTTGTTGCATAGCCGTTTAGGATTTCAGCAGGTTTACCGTTTGTTCCAACAACAACTTCGTCCAAATTGTCAAATAAATATGGAAGAGTTAAAAGACCAAGCCTTTTGTCAAAAGGAACTAAGTTAGCAATTCCGCCCACAGCAAATGGGAGTGTTCCTTGTTGAACGTTACGAAATGCTTCACTTTCATCACCTAAAGCACCGCCGAAAAATGGTTGGATTTTAATAGCTCCACCGGATTTTTCTTCAACATACTTTTTGAATGCTTTTGCAACTTCACCTTGTTCTGAGAACTCAGGATCACCAACAGCAACATTGTAAGTTTCAGCACTTGCTAATTTTGGAGCAAAAAGTGCAAATGAGGCAATAAGCAATAAGGCCAATGATTTAATTTTCATAAACTACCTTCCTAAATTGTTTTAAATTGTTTTTTTCTATAAACCTCTGCCAAAAGTATAAAAATATACTTACAAACTCATAGGAGCTTTTTATTTAATAGTATATAAATACTACTATTTCATAAGACTAGGTAACCAAGTTACAATTGATGGGAAAGCTACCAATAGGGCAACAGCAAGTAAGTTTACAGCCACAAGCGGTAGAGCTTTCATGGAAATTTCTTCCAAGGAAATATTAGCAATACCTGAGGCCACAAACATATTTTCTCCAAGAGGAGGAGTTGAAAAACCAATACCGCAACAACATACAAGGATTACGCCAAAGTGAATGGGATCTACGCCAAAAGCTGTCATTACAGGAAGTAATACAGGAGTTACCAACATAATAATAGCCAAGGTTTCCATAAACATTCCAAGGAATAATAAGAATGTAACTACCATAGCCCAAACCACATAAACATTATCTGAAAAGCCAAGCATCCAGTCTGCAATGTATTTTGGTAATTGGTAGGAGGTTAATAAGAATCCAAAGGCAGCGGCAGTAAATACCAAAACAAGTACACGGCCTGTTAGCCAAGAAGTGGTTTTTAGGCAAGACATAAAGGCTTTAAACTTAAGCTCTCTGTGTACAAAAACCCCAATAAAAACTGTATAAACAATGGCCACAACAGCAGCTTCTGTTGGAGTGAAAAGCCCTGCATAAATTCCACCAAGAATAATTACAGGAGCTAGGGCAGACCAAATACCATCTTTCATGGCATAATGGAAAGATAGGAATGACCACTTAAGGCCTTCTGCCTTAAGATTACGACATAAGAAAAAGTGCATAAAACTAAGTGAAACAGCAATTAAAAGGCCTGGTAAAATTCCGCCCATAAACATAGCTGAAATACTTTGTTGTCCAACAACACCATAAATAACCATAGGAATACTTGGAGGAATAATAATTCCAATTCCGCCGGCTGTTGCTGTTGTTGCAGCGGCATAGCCTGTGTCATAACCACGCTTTACCATGGCCGGAATCATAAGCATACCAACGGCAGCTGTAGTAGCAGGGCCTGAACCTGAAATAGCTCCAAAAAATACGCAGGAAAGAGCTGTTGAAATGGCAAGTCCACCTGGTATTGGGCCAACAATATTTTCTGCAATATGCACCAAGCGTCTGGAAATTCCCGATGCTTCCATTAAAGCACCCGCCAGCACAAAGCAGGGCAAGGCCATCAATGGGAAAGCAGTTAGCTGGGCAAAAGCTTTTTCAATCATAATGCTTATGCTAATGTCAAGCAAGAAAAAGCATGACATGGTAGCAATACCTAAGGCCACCATAATGGGGCTACCAATTAGTAGTAAGAAGAAAAATACCGCGAATAGAACTAAGCCTATCATTGCCGGGGTCATTTCAATCATGCTTTCACCTCCGCTTCAGCGTCAACAACCAAGGCTTTTTGGCTTTCTTTCATGGATTCTTGGTCAGGATCAGCTATTTCAATTTTTAGAATATATTTCATAACATTAACTTGAACAATGCGTATGCACATAAGGGTGAAGCTAAGAGGGAATACTAAATACACATAGCCCAAATCCCAGTCAAGGGCCGGAGTATAGTAAGGAAATTCTTGCAAATCAATTACGGCAATATAACCATAATATGCCATTACAGCGGCAAAAAGGAACCACAAAATATCACCAATAAATAAAAAGATGTTTGTAACCCATTGTGGTGCTTTTAAAAACTGCACAGTTACACGGTTTAGGGCACAAAGCCTTGTGGCATAACAGGCACCAAAAAGGATAAACCAGATAAAAGCAAATCTAGCTATTTCTTCAGTCCAAGGTAAAGATTGATTAATAGCACGTAAAACAATTTGCATAAAAATAATTATTACAAAAAAAACCAATAGCATTTGACACAAATAACTTTCAAAGTGATCCATAAATGCCGCAAAAGCCTTTTTTATCATAATACCTCCTAATTTTTTAGTTCATAAATAAACAAAAACACAAGAGAAACATAGTACTTTTAAAGCTAAATCATAAAAATAAATGCAAAACTCAAACACACAAAAAACTGTGTATACTAAATCTGATTTTAATGAGCAGAATTTTTAGCTCATATTTAAGGCAAACAGTTGTATATCTGTATATATCAATTGTTTCAGAATAATTCCTTTTCTGAATTAAGCTTAATATACTTTATTTTAAATTATATTACAATAAAAAAATAATGTTTTTAAAAAATTAATCATATTTAGTTCACGCTGAAAAACACAATTTTTGTGTTTTTCTACAAAGGCACACTGGCTTCGAGTTCCACGATGTGGACGCCTGAAGTGAATTCAGGCTAACTCTGTGCCGTGCAAAACTTTTGTTTGCACAAAAGTTTTGGTTAGCCGATGCTTCAAAATCATTTTTTGAAGTCAAAATCTGCAAAAAAATTGCATGTCCCATGCTTATTTCTTGCAAATTTTTTAGTGTTATTTAGTAAAAATATTCTTTGCTAACAGATAGTTATTATTATTTTCAGCACCGACTATTTAGTTCACGCTGAAAAAGTCAAAAATTGACTTTTTCAGCTAAATAAAAAGCAGTGTTTAAAATTTAAGAAAGAATTATTACATTGAAAGCTATAACTTAATTTTCAAATAGCAAGGTGGCAAAGCCATTTCTATTCTTGATTTTTGCTCTCTTCCCTTTACATATAGGGTTTATGCTCCAATGAAGTTTTAAGAGCATCGGCAAGAGTATTTTTTAATATAAATGAATTAATGTCCTGTTATATTATACTTTTTTAATTTGTATTGCATTAAGCTTCTTGAAATACCAAGCATTTCACCGGCCTTTGACTGCACAAAATCAGCCTGCACTAAGGCTCGTCTAACCACAGCGGCCTCGATTTTATCCAAGGTATCTGTTAAGTTCATGGTAATTGGTAATAAATCCACTGCGCTTTTAAACTGTGTGTCTTCATCACGAATTTCAGCCGGCAAGTCGTCAACGTCAATAATGTTGCCAACTCCCATAACCAAACATCTTTCTATAATATTTTGCAATTGCCTAATATTACCTGGCCAGTCATAGCTACTCATATAAGTAAGAGCTTCCTTAGTAAAATCTTTAGATTGGGTAAGATCATTCTCAATTAAATATTTTTTTATAAAATGAGCAACCAAGAGGGGAATATCTTCTCTTCTTTCACGCAATGAGGGCATTTTGATTTGTACCACGTTTAGTTTATAGAGCAAATCTTCTCTAAACGTTCCTTCTAAAACTCTGGCTTGCAAATCATCGGTGGTGGAACAAACAATGCGCAAATCTACTTTTATTATTTCCGAACCACCAACCCTTTCAAAACTTTTTTCTTGCAAAAGTCTTAGGATTTTAACTTGCAATTCCTTGGAAAGCCCGCCAATTTCATTGATGAATAATGTTCCTTGGTCAGCCATTTCAAGTCTTCCCCTCTTGATGGCCACTGTAGAATTTATGGCAATACTTTCTTCGCCAAAAAGCTCTTTTTCCAAAGCTTCTGGGCTATAAGCCATACAATTTACAGCTACAAAAGGATTATTTTTGCGATTTGAGGCAAAATGAATGGCTTTGGCCACCAGCTCTTTACCCGTTCCGGCTTCGCCATATATGAGGGTTGTGGCTCTACTCATGGCCACCTTATCAATTACGTCCATTACAGATTTTATGGCTTTTGTTTTTCCTATGATTTGATGTTTGCTATAGCGCTCCTCAAGACTCTCTTGTAGGATTTGGTATTGCTTATGCGCTGTGGCCAGTTCCATGGCGCTATTCACAGATGCTAACAGTTCATCATTGGCAAAAGGTTTGGTGATATAGTCAAAGGCTCCTTGTCGCATTAAGTCTACTGCATTTTCAATGGAACCAAAGGCTGTCATAATTAAGGTTGGAATGCGAGGGAAATTTTTCTTAACATATTGCAAAACTTCCTTACCCGACATTTTTGGCATTTTTATGTCTGTAATTATAATATCAACCTCTGAAACGTCTAAATAAGCCATTACCATTTCAGGGTCATTTAATGTAGTTACGTCATAGCCTGCATCAACAAGCATGGTTTCAATTATCAATAAATAATTTTTTTCATCATCAATAATAAGTATGCGTCCCGAAGACATATTTACCTCTTTTTTTTAAATTTTAAAAGAAACTAAACAAATAAATGTGAAAAAGAACTGGCAATAAAAAATAGCCATAAAATAAATATTGGCGATAAAGCAAGGAAGGTTCTTTGCCAAGTTAGACCAAAAGCATATTTAATCCCAATAAAAATATTGCAAATAAACCAAATCAAACCAACCATAGGGCCAAAATATGGCACAATGGATAAAATTGTAGGGGCATAGGCATAGGCTATAACCCTGAGGGTTAGATTATAATCCGCTTTATCGGGATTTGTAATTCTAATGGCCAAGTATAAAAAGGCTGAGTAAAATAAAAGTTGAAAAATGGCTAAAAATGGACTTAAAAATATGGTTATGGGGGCGCTAAACTGATAAAGACTCTCCTGCATAACAGGGCTTTGCACTACATTGTCCAAAGAGTTTAGTATGGTGGATAACCACATTTGTAGGCAAAGGGTTTGGAAAAGGTATAGCAAAGCATAAAAAGTTGCCGGTCTGAGCATACTGCTGTGGCTGTGTATGGTGCTAAAAAACATTGGGGCTTTAAATAGAACTCTGGCTATGGTTTGAAACAGTGAACCAATCACTCCATACCGCTCTGGGTGCTCCCATGGCACATCATCAGTCATCATCTCAAGCCTTGAGTTTTTTACATTTTCAGTTTCAGGCTCAATAAAAGAATTGTCTTGAGGTGTTGATTTTTTAGTTAATTCCTCTTCTTCCATTGGCTCTTTATCTTCACCAAAAGTGTTCATCATTTCTTTTTGATTATTTTCTTGAGCTAAGTTTTCCTCTTCATTTTGTATAGTTTGTTCGCTGTGCACATCATCAGTTGTTTTTTCATGTTCATCAGGGTAGATAGAGGTTTCAAACAAAGGCTCTTTTACAGTGGATTTTTTCTGCTCTTCATGGGATAGCTCAGAACAAATTTCAGGTAAAAATGCACCAGTATCAAGATTGCGAAATCTAAATTTGTTTTCACATCTAGGGCAAGTTACAACTGTTGCACTTGCTGGTATTTGATTTTCATCAACACTTCTTTGGAAATTGCAGTTAGGGCAAGTAATATACATAATTACCTCAAATTATAACTTAAATTAGCTTTACATCACAGCTGGTTTGACTTTGAGCTTGAAAGGAATTTTTTTTCATATTGCTTTTTAAGAATGGGAAATCAGTCATAATGTATTTTGTCACATAATCTTTTATTCCATCTTCAAGGCTGGTGAACTGAAATTGACTATTATACTCAGTGAACCATGACATATCAGCTTGGGTAAAGTTTTGATATCTTCCCTTGATATTGTCAGGTATATCTATATATTTTAAATTTACTTCCTTGCCCATGGAATCGAAAACGGCCTTGGCCAAGTCATTCCATGTGCGTGCAACTCCTGTGCCCACGTTGCGAATACCGCGAATTTCTTTTTTATCCAAAAGCCATAAAATTAACTTGGCACAGTCTTTTACATAGATAAAATCTCGCATTTGGCCGCCATCTGGGTAATCAGGATTGTCAGAAGCAAAAAGCTCAAGTTGCCCTTTTTCTTCTATTTGTTCCACAGCCTTACAAATTACACTGCGCATTTCATTCTTATGATATTCATTGGGCCCATAAACATTAAAGAACTTTAAACTGACTAAATCATCTAAGTAATTATTTTTTATGCACCACATATCAAAAAGGTGCTTGGAATAACCATACATATTTAAAGGCAAAAGCTTTGTGGTTATAGCAAGATCAGTGCTAAAACCAAGTGAACCATCGCCATATGTGGCGGCAGAGCTGGCATTTACAAAACGAATGCCATATTTTTGTGCATATAAAAATACCTGCTTGGAGTATTGGAAATTATTTTCCATAAGATAATCGGCATTTTTTTCTGTGGTGGTTGAACAAGCCCCCATGTGAATGATAGCCCTAAAATCTCTACCAAAACAATGGCCTAAAAGCTTTTCTAAAAAATTATCACGATGAATATAGTCCGTGTATTGTAAGCCAACTAAATTTTTCCACTTATCTGTGCTAGCTAAATTGTCCACCACTAAAATGTCATTAATTCCAACTTTATTTAAAGCCCAAACAACAGCACTTCCAATCATTCCGGCTCCGCCGGTTACAATATACATAAGCCCTCCAAGTGTTAGATAGTTTTAACTATACGTATGCCATTTCCATCAGATCTGGCTTGTAAGCCAAACATAACCATGGTTAGCATAAGGGGTCTTCCAAATAAAAAATTTAAAACCTCAGCTTCGGCAGCTTTTTTTTCTACCACTAACTGCCTAAAAGAGCGATCATATTCTAAAGCTGCAATAAAACTTGCTTTACAATCCTCTTCTTCCTCAATCTTAAAAGCCCATTGTGCCAAATCTGCGTAATTTACTTGCTCTTCATGGGTTAAGATTAGCTCCTTCCACCAAGGTGGTGAATTAGAAAGCTCGCAAATTCGTAGTCTGTCAAGCCTTTCCTCATTGCTTAGTTGCATCAAGGCCTCAGGTTCTTTGCAGTCAAGTGCTCGGCATTCAGCAGGGTGTTTACCATGCAAAAAGCACCTATTGTTTGAAGTTAAAAAACGGCAAGTCCAATCATCTGGCCTAAGCCCTGCTGTGGGTGCAACTTTAATTAATTCATTTGGAATGGGAACAATCCTATCCTTCATCTCATCACGCACAAGCTCACCAATCCTGATGGTCAGTACATCTTGTACCCTAAGTATATTTTCTTCAAACAAAAATGCGTCTTTAATGTGAAGGGCAGGTCCGCCCTTTCTACAGCAAGTCCCGCAATTTTTACAAGCACTATCATTTTTTGCCATAATTATAAATCCTAATAATATTTAACGTATGATAGGCTTATAGCATAAATTATGCCCACATTGCAATATAATTTTATTGGGGAAATTTTCTAAAAAAAACAGTCCACTTCTGATAAATTTAAACTAGAATTTTCAGAAGTGGACTATAATAAAATTTAGTTCATACTGAAAAAGTCAATAATTAACTTTTCCAGCGTGAACTAAATAATTATTTTAAAAAGATAGCTCGTCCTAAAGCAGTTTCACGCTTTTTTTGAAACTGCTTTAGGACAAATTTTTGTTAAAACATTCTAAAAGAATAAAAATGTTACAACCAGGAAGATTGGGCATAAAATACCCACTGACCACAACATATAACCAAAGAAACTTGGCATTTTTACACCACTGGTTTCAGCAATGGCCTTAACCATAAAGTTAGGAGCGTTACCAATATAGGTGATTGCACCCATGAAAACAGCACCGGCTGAAATGGCTTTTAATGTATCCACTCCGTCCATAAGTATTTGTGCACCACCTTCAACACTGCCGCCTGCTGTACTAAAGAATACCAAATAGGTTGGTGCATTGTCGAGGAAAGCTGAAAGTGAACCGGTGAGCCAGAAGTAAACAGCATTAACCGGATTACCATTTTCATCACTTACCAAATTAATTAAACTGGCAAGTTCACCATTTGTTCCTTCACGCAGAATAATAAGGGCAGGAATCATACTGAGGAAAATGCCAATAAATAATTTTGCAACTTCAGCAATGGGTTCCCAGTTAAAGCCATTGAGCTCACGACATTCTTTGCTAGTAAACTTCATGGAAAGGAAAACAATGCAAAGCAAGATAATATCACGCAAAATACTTTGGATTTGTACTTCAAAACCGTAAAAAGGAATGGCGCCAAGCTTTAATGATCCACTCATCAAAACAGCACAAACAATACCGGCAATAAAAAGAATATTAATTGTGCCTTCAAGGCCAAATTTTTCGCTTGTGTCAATATTTTCAGGAACAGGCTTGCCCTCTTTACCATAAAGCATTGTGTCAATTAGAAAGTAAACCACCAATAAGATAGCAGAAATAAAGACTGTCATACTGAAAAGATTTGTAGTTGTCCAGAAGAAGCTAACACCTTTTAAAAATCCTAAGAAAAGTGGTGGGTCACCCAGAGGAGTAAGGGAGCCACCGATATTTGCCACCAAGAAAATAAAGAAAACCACTTGGTGAACTCTAAATTTACGGTGTGCATTAGCTCTTAGTAGAGGGCGAATAAGGAGCATGGCAGCACCTGTTGTTCCTACCCAGCTGGCAATAAGTGTACCAAAGGCTAGTAAGCAGGTGTTGACAAGTGGAGTTCCAACCAAGCTTCCCTTTAAACGTATTCCGCCTGCCGCTGTGAAAAGGGACAATAAAAGAATAATAAAAGGAAGATATTCAAGCACAATGGTTTCAACAGCAAAAAAACTAACATTTGGAAAGCCGTAAACCAAGGTTGCTGGAATTAAAAAAGCTAAAGCCCAAAAGCCTGAAACTTTTCCGTAGTGATGATGCCAAAAATGTGGCACAGCCAAAGGCATAATAGCAATGGACAATAACATACATACAAATGGTATGACCCAAAAAATGGGTAGTGGAACACCTTCAGGGGTTAATGAGTGACCACCTGCGGCCATGGCACTTAGCGGCGCAAGGGTTAGCACCAATAAAGATAATAAAAACGTAAACTTAGGCATTAGTTTCTCCTCTAATAGTTTTCAAAGTTTCATAGGAATAACATAAAAAAAAATAGAGGGCAAGAAAAAAAGAATTTGAAACCTCTGCACAATTTCAGCATGCAGAGGTTCACGAATTTTAGTAGTCGATGCTGAAAAATATAATAACTATCTATAAATAAAAATGTTTTTCTTCAAATAAAGCTAAAACTTTTGCAAGAAATAAGCACGGAACGTGCGATTTACTTGCAAAAGTTTGGTGGAAAAAAAAGAATTTTCAGCGTGGACTATAGTAGTAACTTGAAAATTAGTTTTATATCTTAAAATACCACTCGGTTAGACCAATAACCTCTTAGTCTATTATTAACGTCAAAAAGTTCAACAGTAATTATATATCTTGGCACTGTAGTGGCGCTTTGGGTATGCAAGGTGGTTTTAACAGTAAAGTAAGTACTGGTTTTTTTTGGCATACTATTGGCTTCAACTACATTTAAGTTTTTGTTTATTAAGACATATTCTTTAATAATAAGATTAATCTTTTCTACAGATTTCTTACCTAAAATTTGATGCTCATTTATACTCATAAGCTCCAAATACACCTCTTGCAATGATGTTCTGATAATTGGAGCATTGGCCATATTATCTAGGCAAGTAGTAATTGATTTAACCACATCGGTTAAATCTTCGCCAGCAATTTCACCATTAATAACTTTTGGTGCTTTGGCGGTTTCTTGTGTTTCTGTTGTAGGTTTTATGAGATTTTCATTATTATCAAATGTATTATTTTTTATTTCTTCAGGTTGGTTATTCTTGCTTGCAGGCAGTGTAACTTTTACCTTTTCAGGGGCTTTAGTTTGTAGTGGCTTAGAAGTTGGTGTGGGTGTTTTTATTTTTTCTTTGCCAGCTTGTTCTCTAAAAACAGGCCTTTTTATTTCAATAGGCTGAGTTGTTTTTACTTCCTCTTCAAATTTAGAATTATCTGTAACGGCCTTTTTCTCACTGGGCATTTCTTGAACTGAACTTTTTTCAAGAGGATCTACCTTGCTTGTTTTGTCTTGAATAGATTTTTCTTCTGCTTGCTTTGGAATTTCTATTTTAGGGCCAGCTGGTTCTATTATAGGTTTAACCATCTCTATTTTCTCAGGCTCTTGAAAAATAATAATACTTCTTGGTGGGCTACTTACCTTTTTAGGAACATCTATTTTTGGAGTGTTGACACTTGGTGCTTTTGGGGCATTTATCTTCAAATCATTTTGTTTAAAATTAAAATCTTGATAGTAGTTTGAAATGGGATTTTCATCGAGGGATTTTGTAAGCAAATCTTTAGTTTGCTCGCTATAATCTTTATGTAATTCAATTTCTTGAGCTAAGCAAAAATGGCTTTGAAAAAGAGTTGAGCAGAAAAAAACAGTAAATATGATTAAGTATTTTAAAAACATTTTTCCTCTCATTGGTTTTACACCGCCTTTGTTCACGTCTTTACATATTTTTATGACTAAAGCTTGCAAACTAAAAATCTTTTATAGTCATTAGTTTTTGCAATTGTGCATGAGCTTGTTCAGGGCTTTGCCCTTGTTGTATGGCTATGGAATTTAAATTTTCCAAAGCGTCACACTGTTTTAAATAAATTGGATCTACATCTTTTTCTGTATACTGAGCATCACTGGCCAATTGGTATAAAGTATTTAAACTTGGACTATTAAAACTTTCCGGCAATAAGATTGACTTTGGATAATTTTTCTCAAAAACTTCCTTATGCAAAGCTAGTCCACTGCCCACAATATAGTTTGGTGAGCAATAATTTTGTGCACCAATTTCATCAAGCTGAATTAATCGCAAAGGAGTGATTTGCAGAGCCTTGCCGTGTTCAAAGCGATAGTCTGCAAGGTGCAAACTTTTTTTGGTTGCCGGTGTAACAACCTTTACAATTTCCCCTTCGCTTGCAGGCACATTGCTAGCCAAACAATGTAAATAATTTATAGGAGCTTGGAACTTTGGTAAATCTCCAGTTCTGGCTAAGCTTGAAGCGATTAATGCTGTTATTCTTATGCCCATAAAATTTCCCGGACCTGCCACTGTGGCCAGATAATTTATGTTTGCCGGTTCAATATTTATTTGTTCACAAGCCATTTGCAAAAAATAAAATAAAGTGTCTGTTCCATTTTTTTGAGGAACATAATCTTGTCCGTAGAGCATTTCTTGCTCATTGCCAATAATAAGCTGAATTCTTTTTTCAGCAGCATTTAGCGCCAAATATATTTTAGACATTTTACCCAAACCAGCGCATAATATCGTTAAAAGTGGCAAAAACCATTAACCCAATTAATAAAATTGCTCCAAGTTGCATGGATTTTTCTTGAATAAACTCAGGAACAGGGCGACGAATAATCATTTCAATCAGGCAAAAAACAATCATTCCTCCATCAAGTATGGGGATTGGTAAAAGGTTTAATAAACCTAGGTTTATACTGATTAATGCGGTTAAAAGCAAAAGTGAAACAATTCCGGCCTTGGCTTGTTCGCCAATCATTTGGCCTATTAGTATGGGGCCTCCCACATTATCGGCTGAAACAGAACCTGTAATCAATTTCTTCAAACCGGTTAAAGTCATTGCCATCATATCCCAGCACTGCACAAAACCTTGGTTTAGTGCTTGAAAAAAGGTTAATTCCTCATAGCGAACACTACCATAGGGTTGTACTCCCACAAGGTAAGCAATTTCTTCTTCGCCAAAAATATTGGTGCGCACCATTTGCCTTGGGGTAATGGCAAGATTAAAAGTTGCACCGTCCCTTTCCACTACAAAGTCCAAGGTTTGACCACCGGAAGCAGTTACAATTTCAGGAATATCAGCCCATTTATCTAGATTTTGTCCATTAATATTTAAAATCATATCCCCGGGCATAAGTCCAGCCTCCATGGCCGGAGAATCTGTCGAAATAGTTCCAATTTGCGGTAGGGCAATGGCCAAACCACTGGTAAAGGAAAGCCCTGCATAAATTACCCAAGCTACTAAAATATTGGCAAAAGGACCGGCAAAGGCTAAAACCATTCTTTGCCACGGAGGGCGGTTGTAAATGGCTTCTTCGTCAGTAAAGCCAAGCTCCTCTACTTCCTTATTATATTCCCCAACGGCGGCCACATAACCTCCAAAGGGCAACCATGAAAGCCTATATTCTGTTTTGCCTCTTTTAAAGGCATATAATTTAGGCCCCATGCCAATGGAAAAAGTTATTACTCCAACTCCCATTGCTCTATTGGCCAAAAAATGTCCAAGTTCATGAAAAAAAATTAACCCACCAAAAACCAAAATAATGGCTAAAGTTGAGTCCCAGTAAGAAAAAATTGATGTTATAAAATCCATAATATTATTTTTTTGGTTAAAGTGTTATATAAATTTAATTTTTATAAAAAATAAAGCTATAATATGGTTTGTCAATGCAAATGGCATTGTGCACCTAATTTATAAAAAAATCAAGAAACAAATGAGCTCACAGTTTTACAAGAAATTGCAAAGTAAATTAGATTGACAAAAACATTATTGTAAGGGCATAATAAAACATAATATGTTTAGAAAATATGGAGCTAATTTATGAAAAATCAATACCTAGTTGATGCTTTATCAACCAATGAATCTTGGCGTGTATTTAGAATTATGGCAGAAATTGTTGATGGGATTGAAACCCTTGGCCCACTACAGCAATGTGTTTCTATTTTTGGCTCTGCCAGAACAAAGCCTGAGGAAAAAATTTATAAGGACACAGAGGAAATTGCTAAATTACTTGTAAAGGAAAACTTTGGGGTTATCACAGGCGGAGGCCCGGGGCTTATGGAAGCAGGTAATAAGGGCGCACAAGAAGCAGGTGGTGTTTCAGTTGGCTTACATATACATCTACCCATGGAGCAAGAGTATAATAAATATATTGATGTGCTTTGTGACTTTAGATATTTCTTTATCCGTAAACTAATGTTTGTAAAATATGCCACAGCCTATGTTGTTATGCCCGGTGGTCTTGGAACTTTGGACGAGCTTTTTGAGGCAGTTGTTTTGGTGCAAACTCACCGTATTCATAAATTTCCAATTGTTTTATACAGTTCTGAATATTGGAATGGTTTAATTGATTGGATTAAGGATAAAATGGTTAGTGGTGGTTATTTAAATGAAGAGGAATTAGGGCTTTTAACCATTGTGGACACACCGGAAGAGGTTGTAGAGGTGATTAAAGCTAATGTTCCAAACATGGAAAATTGCTATAAATTATAGTAATTGCAAGGGCAATCATGCACAGCGTAGGTATAAGTGCAATTTTATTACTGTTCGGCTAAGGTAAAGCAATAACATATTGGTATAAGATACTTTTATCAAAAAAATCGCCACGATCAAGTGATGTTAAGATAATAAAAAATTTATATTTTAAAATTTTAGTTTGGAAAGGTTTTTTATAAAAGCACATTTTTCAATCACATAAAAATACTTGTATTTTTATGTGATTGCGTTAAAGTTTTTTGGAAAGGGTTTGGGAAAACCTTTTTTTCAAAAAAGGTTTTCCCAAAAAGTTATCCGAACAGTTAAAAAGTTGGAAGTAGCGATGCCAACTTAAACACTATTTAGGAAATTATGACGACTGAACATAATTTAGACAATTTTATTCTATCAAAAAAAACTTGGGGGCCTATTCCTCCTGCCCCAAAAAGTTATAGTTGGGAAAGCTTGATGGAAATTGCTTATAAAATGGCAGAACAAGGGGCTAAAAAAGGTGAAGTTCCTGTTGGTGCTCTGGTTGTGAGCAGTGGCGGAAGTATAATTGGCCTTGCCCACAATGAAAATATTGCATTAAATGATCCCACTGCCCATGCTGAAATTTTAGCATTGAGAAGGGCGGCAGAGAAAAATAATAATTATCGCTTGTTGGATTGCTTTCTTGTGGTCACTTTAGAACCATGTTTAATGTGTACAGGAGCAATTAAAGAGGCAAGACTAAAAGGTGTGGTTTTCGGGGCTTATGACGTAAGAGCAGGGGCTATTTGCTCTTGCCTTGAAGGGCTTAAAACTCCAAGCTTGGGGCAAGAAATCTGGCATCTTGGTGGTGTTTTGAGTGAAAAATGTAAAGTATTATTGCAAACTTTTTTTGCAGAAAAAAGATAAAAGGAAATATTTATGGCCAGCACTATTGATGAAATAACCATGAACTATGAAGATGAAAACGGTGTATTGAGAGTAAAAGAAATCGAGAAACAAGTTCTTAGTAAGGGAGCTTATTCTACTATAATGTTTAAATATCAAGATTTTGTTGATGCAAATCAAGATTATGGACCTGAAAAATTTTCCATCAGGCGTTATAGGAAGTTAGGTGGAGTTTTTCGCCAAGACAGCAAGTTTAATATTTCAAGCGTCAAGCAGGCAAATCTAATTATAGAGACTTTAAGCCGTTGGGTTGATGAAAGCAAGGAAGAGGAAGAAAGTTAAAGTTTATGGCTGAAATATCAGACGTTTTATTGGCTGAAGAGAAGTTAGTTCGTCAGCTTATGGCGGGTTGGAAAAGACGTGGCTCTTCCTTATTGCAGATTGGTTTACACTCATTTATACGGCCTGAATTTTTTTGGGATGCCGGTTTTGAAGTATGTGCCACCGATGAAAACTTACAAGCAATTCAAAATTCGTTTGATATTTCAGGGCCCAGAATAGATTATAGCCTAGCAAAAATTGATCATGCTGTCCAAAATAATGCAAAAAAAAGTGGTTTTTTGCCTTTTGACGACAACAGTTTTGATTTTGCTTTTTTTAGTTGTTATGCCTCACCTCATTATTTGAATTTAAAAAAAGAAAATAATGGAGGTGAGGTAAATTTAATGAATTATAAAAATAATAAAATGCTTATTGCAGATTTACCTCAATTTTTGCAATTTAACTTGCTGAGTGAACTGTTTGAGGAAAATTGTATTTTTAATGAAGCCTATCGAGTTGCAAGTAAAGGTCTAATAGTTCTTATAAAAAATAAGTTCAGTTTGAAAAAAAATCTCACCACGGGCAAGTCAATTAATATTTTTTCTTTTTTAAATTACTTAAAAAAATATAATGGCGAAACTCAAATAAAATTTATTTCTGCCAGTATTATGCCTAAATTTATCCATCGCACACTAAACATTGACAATGTGTTAATCCCCTATTCGCCCCTAGGTGATTTTTTAGGCCTTAGAATTAGCTTTGACAAAGCTCTTGTTACTGGTCTTGGACTAAGGGCAAACCTTGAAAAAAATATGAGCAAAGAAGCGGTTATACAAAGAAAAAGCTCAATATAGTTTAAAAGTATAGTTATTATAAAATATAAATTTTTCAGAAAAATTAAAATAATAATAAATAATACTTGCGAGTTTTCAATAGATGTGATATTTTTCAAATATTGCGTTTACTTAAAAATTTAACCTGCGGGATAATTGCCTGAGGAGTGTGGAAATGAAATTGAATTTACTGAAAAAAATGATGTTGTATATTTTAGCACCTGCCGTATTGGGACTTGCCTTTCTAGCACTAATTGCAAACTCAACAGCCAGCTCAAGCTTTAAAAATGTAAATGATGTTCAGCTTAGCGAATTGATAAATGTACAAGCCAACGAACTAAACAACATTATTACATATATTCAAGGAATAACCAAATCCTATAGCAGTATGGAAGATGTACAAAACTATGCAAGCTCCTACAATGCTGATCCAAACTCACTACAAACCGCTGAGTTATTGGGCATAACTAATGAGTTTCTTCAGCATATTATAGACACATACCGTGATGTGGGACTTGCTTTTATTTCTGATAGAAATGGGAAATTAATTGCCGCTCCCAGAGCTGATTTAATTGGCCTTGATTTATCAAAATATCAATCCGTAATTGATGGTTTAAACGGCAAGAGTAGTATTGAAGTAAGAAAATCCATTGACACAGGGAACTTTTCTGCCTTTGTTTCTTCTCCTATAGTTGTCAATAATCAAATACAAGCAGTTTTTTTGGTAAGAATTGATTTATTTACATTAAATAAAGCAACCCTCGAAGGTTTAAATATTACTGAAAATACTACAGCCTATATTTATGATAAAGATTTTAATATCGTAATGGATAACTTTAATCAATATTTAGGACAAAATGACTCTTCTCTTCCTTATGTGCAAGAAATGGCTCAAAAGAAAAGGGGAATGGTTGATATATTATATGAAGGAGTAGAGTCTTTTGGTTATTATTCTTATGTAGAAGCAGCTAATTGGATTGTTGTAATTGATGTTCCTAAAGATGAGCTAAATGCACCGGCAAATGAACTTAGAAATGAAATTTATTTAATTGCCCTTAGCATTATTGTTGCTCTAAGTATAATTATCTTTGTGGTGGCCAGAGCAATTTCTTCAGGGCTTAGTAAGGCTTCTGCCATTGCAACCTTTGTGGCCGAAGGAAACCTTGTATTAACCAAGGAACAACAAGCAGAAGTTGATATTTATAGCTTAAGATATGATGAACTTGGATCTTTAGCTCGCGGGCTAAATGTGATGATTAAGAAAATGGCCAGTATGGTAAATGATGCTGAAATGGCAACAGAGGAAGCAAAAGAAGCTGTTGCAAAAGCTGAAGTTGCTCAAGAAGAAGCCCATAAAGCAGCCGAACAAGCCAGAGAAGCCAGAAGAGAAGGTTTACTTGATGCAGCCAGACAACTTGAAGATGTGGTTAGCATTTTAGCTTCTGCTTCCGAGGAACTCTCTGCCCAAATTGAACTTTCTTCAAACAGTGTTGAAGAGCAGGCACATCGCCTTGCTACAACAGCAACTGCCATGGAGCAGATGAACTCTACAGTTATTGAAGTTGCTAAAAATTCTGAAGAAAGTGCTCAAATTACTGAAAATACAAAGCAAAAAGCGATGACAGGCGCTGAGATTACAGAAAAATGTAAAAACTCT
>CAYJHF010000007.1:0-30631 GCA_964369905.1 uncultured Mailhella sp.
TGTCTAAAGGAAGTAAATTAGCAATGTGCACGCCCTTAGCTGTTCGGCTACCCTCGGGCACTTGATAGACCTTGAGTTGGTACATACGCCCTTTATTGGTAAATAGGCAAAGGAATTGATGGTTAGTGGTGCTAATAAAGTCTTGCACAAAATCATCATCACCTGTGTTTAAGGCAGCAATTCCCTTACCACCACGCTTTTGCTGATGATAGTGAGTAAGAGATGTACGTTTAATATATCCCCTGCGAGAAAGTGTAATAACAACTTCTTCATCAGGAATTAAATCTTCAATATTAATACCTGTTAGCTGTTCTTTTACAACTTCGGTTTTGCGAGGAGTGGAGTAATTTTCCTTAATCATTTGCATTTCATCACGCATAACACCAAGCAATACTTCCACATCTTCCAAAATTGATTTTAAATAGGCGATTAATTTAATGAGTTCGTCATATTCTTCTTGCAATTTATCATGCTCAAGTCCTGTCAACCTCTGCAAACGCATATCCAAAATGCTCTGGGCTTGGATTTCTGTAAAAGAAAAACTATCCACCAAGCCAGCTTTGGCAATGGCCGGTGTGGCTGAACCACGAATTAAAGCCACAATTTCATCTATAATGTCAAGGGCTTTTAATAAGCCTTCCACAATGTGAGCCCTAGCTTCTGCTCGCCCTAAATCATAGCGAGAACGTCTAATAATTACTTCTCTTCTGTGATCTAAAAAGCAAGAAAGGGCTGTTTTAAGATTAAATAAGATGGGACGATTATTCAGAACGGCCAGCATATTTATCCCAAAGGAGGATTCCATGGGAGTGTATTTATATAGGCCATTCATAACCAAATCAGGAATTGTACCCCTTTTGAGCTCAACTTCAATCCTTATGCCATTGCGATCTGAAAGGTCTTTGAGGTCGGAAATGCCTTCGATTTTTCTTTCATTAACTAAGAAAGCAATTTTTTCCACTAAGTTGGATTTGTTTAGAGCAAAGGGAATTTCTGTTATTACAATGGATTGAGTATTTTTACCCCTTTCCCTAACTTCCATACGTCCACGAATTTTTACTATACCACGGCCTGTTCTATAGGCATCAAGTAAACCTTGGCCGGCATATACCTGTCCGCCTGTAGGGAAATCAGGGCCATGCACCACTTGCATTAAATCCTCTATGCTTATGTCCGGATCGTCAATCAATAATAAGATTGCATCACAAAGTTCACCTAAATTGTGGGGTGGAATATTGGTAGCCATACCAACTGCAATTCCTGAAGAACCATTTAATAAAAGGTTTGGAACTTTTGAGGGTAAAACTACCGGCTCTTGCTCTGAACCGTCATAATTATCACGAAAATCAACGGTTTCCTTTTCAATATCAACTAAGAACTCACCGGCTAACTTGGACATTCTGATTTCTGTATAACGCATGGCCGCTGCACTGTCCCCATCAATAGAGCCAAAGTTTCCCTGACCGTCTTCAAGGGGGTCGCGCATATTAAAATCTTGAGCCATACGCACCAAGGCATCATAAACAGAATAATCGCCATGGGGGTGATATTTACCTATTACATCACCGACAATTCTGGCGCATTTTTTATGGGCATTGCGATAGCTATTATTTAAAACTGATTGAGCATACAAAATTCTGCGATGCACCGGCTTTAAGCCGTCTCTAGCGTCAGGGATAGCTCTTCCCACTATAACGCTTAAGGAGTAATCCAAATAAGCTTGGCGTAATTCTTTTTCAATGTCGATTTCAGGAAATTGATTTTCTTGCATAAATCTCTCATTTATACACAAAAAGCATTTTTTAATCTTATCATTAGACTACTTTCTGTGTTTTGTTATTAATTTGAGAACTCTACCTAATTATTTTTTATGGCAAAGCTTCTCGTAAAAGGGTTAAATTTTAAAAGTTTAAGAATTTTCTTTGCAAAACTTTCACATTTTGAACTTTTTCAAAATAAACCACATTTACTTAAATTTCAAGGAATATCTTTGGGCATATTTTTAGAACAACCAGAAATCTTTTTGTATTACGCAAATCAGTATAAAATAAGGTAGTTATAAAATATTCATCATAAAAAACCTGTGTGCATAAAAGTAATTTTTCTTGACATTTGAATAGATTGCTTTAAAGTAGAGCATAGATGGGGATGATTTTTCCCATAAAGAAACCTTTGCATCATTATTTTTAGAAAGATTGTAGCAAAAGCAAAAGATTTAAGTTTTATTAAAGTTTATTTTCATAGGCAAAGGTAGACAAATCAATTATTCCCAAAAATTAATTTCCAAAAGGAGTTGTTTTATGACTATTGCAAATTCTGCCGAAGCGGCAAAGCCTTTAGGTTTAGGAGAAATGGTTTTAGATGGCAAACTCACTTCACAAAAAGGCGATGAGTGTACTTTATATGGGGCACTTGCTCAAAAGCCTACAGTTATTATTTTTTATCGTGGAAGCTGGTGACGTTTTTGCGCCCTACAGTTGGTAGGAGTTAGCAAAATTCTTGATGACTTAAAAGCCTTGGGTGTTGAAGCGATGGCCATTTCCCCTGATTTACCGGAAAAGCTCCAAGAGTTAGCCGAAGCTAAGCACATCAATTTCCCTCTTTATTCCGATAGTAAAGCTAAAGTTATTGAAGATTTTGGAATTGCTTTCAACCTTGATGACGCAACCGTTGCTTTATATCTCAATGAATACAAAATTGATATTGAAAAAGACAGCGGAGAAAAACATCACAATCTTCCCGTTCCAGCAGTTTTCTTGGTAGATAAAGACAAGAAAATTACTTTTAGCTATGTAAACCCAGATTATAAAGTAAGGCTTGATAATGAAACTTTACTTGCTGAAGTAAAAAAGGCCTTATAATTTTTTACTGACGAAAAAACAAATAAAAACTAAAAAATCTGCAAGAAAATTACTTATTTCTTGCAGATTTTTTTGTGTTGTTTGGTAAAAATATTCTTTGCTAACAGATAATTATTATTATTTTCAGCATCGGCTAAATTAAAAGTTTCGTAAGGAAAGGGGGAGAGTTTGAGAGGGGGAAAACCTAACCTTTTCAAAGGTTTGGTTTTCCCCTCTCAAAAACAGATAATTTAAATTTTAGCCATTATAAGGACTAAGCCAAATTTAATTCCTGTATTACTTCTGCAATGATTTCACAAATTAATGTACAATCATCAGTATTAAATGTTAATGGCAGGCGCATATCGCACATGGTTGCGAGCACTTTATTAGTATTTTTAAGTTCAGGTAAATTTCCAAAATATTGCCAGCTGTCATAGCTGCTAGTAAAGCCAACAGGTTCTTTATTGCCAAACCATTTAATTTGCACACCACGTTTTCCTGTTTCCTTTAAAAAGGTTTCTATTTGTGTATAGCTAGCTTTTGGAATGTTAAATTGAATGGAGCTACCAACATAATGTTCTTTTGGATCTCTTGAGGGGCAGGTAATTCCTGGTATTTTCTTTAAGAGAGCTTCGCAGTGGTCGTACAAGACATTCCAGCGATTACATTGGGTTTCAAGGTCAGCCAATTGAGGTAATAAAATGGCTGCTCTTAGGTGATCCATGCGAGCTGAGTAGTTGGGAGTAAATTTTTTGATTTTGGCAAAAACTTCTTCGTCTGGACGTAAGGTATGAGTTCCATAAATCATGTAAGAGCCTGAATAAATAATAGCTCTGGCAATTATTTCTGGATCGTCGGTGACTAAAAGGCCGCCCTCTCCTGAATTCATATGTTTATATGTTTGGGTGCTAAAGCAAGCCACTTTTCCAAAATTTCCACTTTTTTTGCCATTCCATGTGGCTCCCATGGTGTGTGCGCAATCTTCAATCATGGTTAGGCCGTATTTTTCACAAATTTCGACTACCTTATCCATGTTGGCACTATGGCCTCTCATGTGAGAAATAAGTAGGTATTTTGCTTTGGTGCTTTCAGCTTTTCTTGCTAAATCTTCTAGATCAATGGTGTAATCATCGTAAATATCAACAAAAACTACTTTAGCGCCAGTGGCTTGAATGGCTCCTGGAACGGGGGCAAGAGTATAGGCATTGCAAAGAATTGTTTCACCTTCTTTAACACCAGCACTCTTCATAGCAATTTGTATGGCCATACCGCAAGATGATGTTGCAAGGCAATATTTTCTGCCCATGTAATTGGCAAATGCTTCTTCAAGCTCGCAAACCTTGCCCTTTTCGCCTTCCACCAAATTATAGCGGTGAATACGGCCATTGCGTAAAATTTCAAGGGCAGCTTCTATTCCAACTTCTGGAATTGCCTCTTGTTGGGTAAATTCTTTGGTGAAAATTTTCATATAACCTCTGTTTTATTAAATTTTTTATCTGGGGAAAAACTTTATAGCAGTTTCAAAAAAGCATGAAACTGCTATAAACTAAATCATATTCCAAGGCAATCATTTAATGAAACGGCAAATCCGGTTCTATTCATGCTTTAGTAATACTTGGTTATGTTTTTATTATAATATGTTAATAGTATTTTTTAGAAAGGGAGAGTTTGAGGGTGAAAATTCTTTTTTTCAAAAAATGTGGTTTCACCCTCACTAATTCACTCCATATAAAAAATATTTAATATTTAGGGTGCTTATAAACGTGGAAGTCCCATTCTTTTTCAGGGAAGAACTTTGTCAAACGCCAGTCACAAGCTCTGGCATGACCTTCCATGCCCTCAACTCTTGAAAGGCGTGAAGCATAGGAGCTCATTTCCAAGTTATCTGTAGCAATTTCTTGGTAGGTACAAATTTTTAAGAATTTATGCACATTCAATCCACCGCTAAAATAGCCGGCTTTTTTAGTTGGCAAAATATGGTTTGTGCCTGAGCATTTGTCTCCTTGGGAAACTGTGCTACCTTCACCAAGGAAGAGTGAGCCATAGGCAAAAAGTCTATCTCTCCACCAAGGTAGATTTTCAGCAATAACCTGAATGTGTTCAGGGGCATAAATATCACTCCATTTAGCAGCTTCTTCAGCATCTTCACAAAGTAAAATTTCGCCATATTCTTCCCACGCAGTTAGGGGAACAGAGGGGTTTGGCATATCTGCACAAAGTTTTGGCATAAGCTCACGCACTTTTTCGCCAACTTCACGGCTGGTGGTGAAGAGCCAAACAGGTGAATTTAAACCATGCTCAGCCTGTGAAACAAGATCTACAGCTAAAGTCATAGGATCAGCAGTGTGGTCAGCAATAATTCCTGATTCAGTTGGACCTGCAAAAACATCAATTCCGCACATTCCAAGTCCATTCATAATGGCTTTAGCTTCTGCCACATAAGCATTACCTGGGCCTACTAAGATATTAGCCGGTTTATTAGTAAACAATCCGTAACCCATGGTAGCAATTGCTTGAATGCCTCCCATTTCTAGAATAACATCTGCTCCTGAAAGTTCCATGGCATAGCAAACGGCCGCGTCTATGCTGTCGCCACGTGGAGGGCTGGCCGCAATAACAAAGGGTACGCCGGCAGCCTTTGCAGTGGCCACACTCATAATGGCAGAGCAAGCATGGGCAAAGCGTCCGCCTGGAATATAGCAACCTGCAACGCCAACGGGAATGGCTTTTTGTCCAAGCACAACACCTGGAACAGTTTCAAGACTAAAATCTTTTAAGCTTTCCCTTTGGGCTTTTGCAAATCTAGAAATTTGAGTGTGAGCAAATTGAATATCTTTTTTGATACTTTCTGGTACAGAAGCAATTAATTTTTGTTTTTTCTCTTCGGAAAGAATAAAATCGCCTTCCCATTTATCAAATTGTTTTGCTAATTCACGAATTTTATCCTCACGGCCAACTTTGATTTCATCAAGCAATTTTAATACTGTTTCTCTAGCGCCTTGACTGTCTTCTTCAGCGCTTTTTGTTGCTTTTTTTAAAAATTCCATATTTTTCCTCTTTAAATTAGTTTTAACTTCTCTTCAATGGCAAAAAAATCTAAAATTATTATCTAAAATTTTCCATATAAGCGTAGAGGGCTGGAGATCCTCCAGTATGTAGGAAGAGCACATTTGAGCCTTTAGGGAAATAGCCTTTGCGAACCAAATCAATTAGACCTGCCATGGCTTTTCCTGAATAAACAGGATCAAGCAAAATGCTTTCAGTTTGAGCAAGACATTTTACAGCCTCAATCATGCCATCGGTTGGCAGAGAATACCCTGGGCCAACATATTCGTCAAAAACAACAACTTGTTCCTTAGCAACTTGAGCACTAACTCCTAAAACACTTAAGGATTCATTGGCAAGCTTGTGCACTACTTCTTGTTGAATATCCTTAGGTCTGTTAACTCCAATGCCGGTTACAGGAATATTGATGTTACTGCCAATCATTCCGGCAATAACTCCGGCGTGAGTTCCTGCACTACCGCTAGGAACAACCATATGATCAATTTTAATTTGTTGGGCAAAAAGTTGAGCGTTAACTTCTTCAACGCAACTAACATAGCCGAGAGCACCAATAGCATTGGAAGCTCCACCTGGAATAATATAAGGTTTTTTGCCTTCGGCTTTAAGTTTTGTAGCTAACTCTTCCATGGCTGCCAACATATTTGTTCCACCAGGTTTTACAGTAATGCTTTTTACTCCGAGCAATTGGAAAAGAAAGTGGTTGCCTGAGCCTTTTTCTTTATAACTATCTTTGACTCTTTCTTCCAAGACTAAGTGGCAATCAAGGCCTTCTTTAACAGACCAGGCAAGGGTTAAACGGCAATGGTTTGATTGAACAGCACCACAAGTTATAATTGTGTCAGCACCTTTGGCAATGGCATCTGCCATGCAAAAATCCAATTTTCTTGTTTTATTGCCTCCGGAAGTTCCCGGTAAGAGATCATCTCTTTTGATGTAGATATTTACATCACCGCCAAGGGCTTTAGTAAAGTTAGGCAAAAATTCAATGGGTGTTGGGCAAGGTACATAACCACGACGTGCTATTTTAGCTAAATTCATAAAAAGGTCTCCTAAAGGATTAATAAATTAAAAAATGTTTAATTGTACGCCAAAAAAATCTTCTATAGTATAATAACATCGATACAAAAGTTTAAAATTTTTTTTATAAAAAAGCAATTTTCACATCAATGTCGACATTCAACTTGACCATAAAAGCTAAAAAATGTCAAGTTCTTTGTCTAGAGCCTTGCCAGATTATTTTTTAATGGTTAAAGTCCAGAATAAACTTTTTAAAAAGTCAAAAGATTGAATGAATTTTTAAAAATTATTTAGACCAAAATGGATTATTTATGAATAATATTTTAGTAAAGGTTTATGGGCAATTGGAAAGTCAAGATGAGCAAATGCTCAATGAATGTTATAATTCTTTGCAAAAAATTTGTGAGTCTTGGTATTTAGATGCTGAAATCATTGATCTTGATAATGGTTTATTGCAAATTAGCCACGAGGGTGAATACTTCCCCATTGCTGAAGTGGCAGAAGTTTTACAAAAATGTATTTCTGAGCAGAGCAAGGGAAAGCTTGATTATATTAATTTGGAAGATTGGACTCTTACTCGCTATTTTTTGGATTACGAACATAATAAAAACCAAACAGAGCTTTATTTTCGTAAGTCATCGCTAAATCATGCCATAGCAGAAGCCCAAGAGAAATGTAGTAAATATAAGGGCTGAGACTTATTTATTCATTGCAGAATTTTATTATATTTTACTTTGCTTGACAGTCCATTATACAAAGAATATGATTGCCAATCGATTTAAATAGTCATTCCTGAAAAACTCTGTAAACGAGCTTTCAGGCTGATTAAACATGGAGTAAATAATTATGGCAAAAGCTCTTTATATTAGTGCAACAGATGAGAATTCAGGTAAATTGGCAATAGCATTGGGTGCAATGCGTTTATTACTTGGTAGAATTAGAAACGTAGCTTTTTTTCGCCCAATTGTGCAAGAAAGTACAGAAACAGATCATGAAATAAATTTAATAAATGATTATTTTGATTTAAATTTAGAAAAAGAAAAATGCTATGCTTGTACTAGAGAGCAGGCTCACCGCTATATAAACTCAGGGCAAACCGACGAGCTTATGAATGTGATATTAGAAGCTTATAATAAACTCAAAGAAGAATATGAATTTGTTCTATGTCAAGGAACAGATTTTTTTGGCAAAAATTCTTCGTTTGAGGTAGACTTAAATGCTGATATTGCAGCCACCTTGGGTGCTCCTGTTTTACTTGTTCAACCAGCCTTTAAGCTTGCTGCTGAAGAGTTGCAACTTAGCGTGAGCAGTGGTGTTGAAGTATTTTCTCAAAAGGGTGTTGAGGTTATTTCTGTAATTTTCAACCGTTGCTCCCACGATGATATTACTATGGAAAGCATAAATGATGAACTTGAAAAGGTTTTTGAGAGTAAACTTAATAATCCACCGCTGATTTATCATATTCCCAACGATCCTATTTTAAGTAGTCCTTCCATGCGTGATGTGGCCAATAACCTAAAAGCCACTGTGATTTACGGTGAGGACAACTTGATTAATTATCATGTCAATGACTACTTGGTTGCAGCTATGCACATTGGGAATTTTTTAAATTTTGTGCAGGAGGGCAACCTCATTATTACTCCCGGCGACAGGGAAGATATTTTGCTTGGAGCTATTGCGGCTAATAATTCAAGAGCTTACCCCTCCTTTAGCGGTATTTTATTGACAGGCGGAATTGATATGTCAGCTTCCATCAAACGTCTTTTCGATGGTATGCCAAGAATGCCCATGCCTGTGCTTGCTGTAAAAACCAATACCACAGAAACCATTACTAATATTTTGAATATTAGGGATAAAATTGAATATGATGATATACGAAAGGTACACTCAGCCTTAGGTTCTTTTGAACGTCATGTTTTACTTGATGAGTTTATCACCAGAGTGGTTGACACAAGTGCCTCAAGAATGACTCCAAGAATGTTTGAATATACATTAACCGAGAGGGCTCGTAAATATGCCATGCGCATAGTTTTACCCGAGGGTAACGAGGAGAGAATTTTGAGAGCAGCCGAAGCCTTGCGTGCACGCTCCATTGCTAAATTAATCCTACTTGGTGATGAAGCAAGTATTGAGGGTAAGGCCAATAGTCTTGGTATTTCCTTGCATGATATAATTATAATTAATCCAAAAAATTCTCCAAAGCTTGAAGAGTATGCAGAAGTTTATAAGGAACTACGCAAGAAAAAAGGCATAAGCCTTGAAGAAGCAAGGGATAGAATGCTTGAACCAACTTATTATGGCACAATGATGGTTCACATGGACGATGCTGACGGTTTAGTTTCAGGTTCTGTAAATACCACAGCCAATACAGTGCGCCCTGCCTTGGAATTTATTAAAACCAAGCCTGGGTTTTCCATTGTTTCAAGTGTGTTTTTAATGTGTTTAAAGGATAGAGTTCTAGCTTTTGGAGATTGTGCGATTAACCCTGATCCCAGTGCCGAGCAGTTGGCTGATATTGCAATCACAGCCGCCGAAACTGCTCAAATCTTTGGAGTTGAGCCTAGGGTAGCCATGCTTTCCTACTCAACAGGTAGCTCAGGAAAGGGTGAAGATGTGGACAAAGTTGTTGAAGCCACAAAGCTTGCTAAAAGCCGTGCACCTGAATTGTTGTTGGAGGGTCCACTACAGTATGATGCGGCCATCGATCCTGAAGTGGCTAGAACAAAAATGCCTAATAATCCTGTTGCAGGGCAAGCTACAGTATTTGTTTTTCCTGATCTAAATACAGGTAACAATACATATAAAGCTGTGCAAAGAGCTGCTGATGCCATAGCCATCGGGCCTATATTGCAGGGACTTAGAAGACCTGTGAACGACCTTTCAAGAGGTTGTACTGTGCATGATATTATAAATACTGTTGCTATTACTGCAATTCAAGCTCAGGCTGAAAAAGGCTTGAAATAGAGTTATGACTAAGCAATAAATTTTGAAGCTTAGCTAACGATTTGAGGAATATATGTCAAGAAATAACACAAAAAAAGGTTTTATTCGGGAATATGGTGAAGCCTTATTGTTTGCTTTTGTTTTAGCAGCCTTTATAAGATTTTTTTTAGTTTCTGCCTTTACAATTCCCTCAGGCTCCATGTTGAATACCATTCAAATAGGTGATTATCTCTTGGTGAACAAGCTGTCTTATGGCCTAAAACTACCCTTTAGCGACACTTGGATTTATAAGGGGAATGGGCCAGAATATGGTGATATAATAGTGTTTAAATACCCAAAAAACCCTAGTGTTGACTATATCAAAAGGGTGGTTGGCTTACCAGGTGATGTGCTGGAGGTTCGCAATAAACAGTTTTTTCGCAATGGGGAAGCAATCAAAGAGGATTATATTATCCACACACGTCCAAATGCCATTGGTACTCTTGACAACGTAGCACCCTTTACTGTTCCTGCTGATGAATATTATGTTATGGGGGACAATAGGGATAACTCTGAAGATTCAAGAGCTTGGGGTTCTGTGCATCGTGATGCCATTTATGGAAAATCGTGGAGAATTTATTGGTCTTGGGACGACAGAGCTGGGTCACCTCGACTTTCACGACTTGGTAAACTGGTTGAATAATTACTTTATTAACGTTTAACTTTAATTTAAAAGATATAAATAAAATATGCTAAAAGTTTTTTCTCAAAGTCTTGGTTGCTCAAAGAATTTGGTGGATACAGAACACGTTTTAGGCAGCCTTGGTCAAATAGAATTGTTGGAAGACTATTTAGATGCCGATGTGATTTTTATAAATACCTGTGCTTTTATTTCTAGCGCAGTCAAAGAATCCATAGCCAGTATTGTGGAAATAGTTTCAAATGTTGAAGCAGAAAATAAATATATTATTGTGTGTGGCTGCCTTGTTGGACGTTATGGCCTAGATGAGCTTAGTAAAGAATTACCTGAAGTTGATTTATGGCTTGAAACCAAGGATATTGACTACTGGGGAGTGCTAACTGCCAAGGCAATTCAGGATCACTTTAAGCTTGATTTGGTAAAAAAAGACTTATTGGTTGAATTTATAACTCCGACGCAGCTCAAACAAAATAAAATTATAAATGCTGAGGAAAGTATTTTTTTACCTCCGGCTAAAAGACTTTTAAGCACAGGCCCTTCTTATGCTTGGCTCAAAATTGGTGAAGGCTGTAAACATAATTGTTCATTTTGCACCATTCCCTCCATAAGAGGTTCTTATCGCTCTTTGCCTGCAGAAGATTTGGCCAATGAAGCTAAAATCTTAGTGGAAGAAGAACAAGTAAAAGAACTAATCTTGGTAGCTCAAGATGTTAGTGCCTACGGCAGTGATTTTGGAAAAAAAGATTTACGCCACTTATTGGATAAGCTCTTTGTTTTAAATGGTCTTGAACGTTTGAGGTTAATGTATTTATATCCGGCCGGTATGACAAAAGATCTTCTCTCTTATTTGTCAGAAGCCGGATCTGTTTTTATGCCATATTTTGACATACCTTTGCAACATTCTCATCAAGATATTTTGTCTAAAATGGGACGTCCCTTTGCTCAAAATCCTGAATTGGTTGTGGATAGAATAAGAAACTATTTTCCTCAAGCTGCCCTAAGAACAACCTTTATAGTGGGCTTTCCGGGAGAAGAAGAGGAACATTTCAACTCGCTTTGCCAATTTGTAGAAAAAACACGTTTTCAACAGATGGGCGTTTTTGCCTATGAACAAGAAGACGGAACATTGGCTGCCACTATGCCAAATCAAGTAAACGATGAACTAAAACAAAGGCGACGTGATGTGCTTATGAGCCTACAAGCACAAATCAGTGCTGAAATTTTAGAACAATATGTGGGGCAAACCCTACCCATACTTATTGACAGTGCACATGAAGAATGGGAAGGCCTTTATGTGGGTAGAACAAACTTTCAAGCCCCAGGCGTTGATGGCATTGTTTATGTGAGTGCTCCGCCCGAAGAAGAAATTAAAATTAATTCCGTGGTACAAGCTCAAATCAGCGAAAGCCATGAATATGATTTGGTTGCCCTATTATAATAAAAGCCTACATAAGCACTTCTCAAGCTTTAACTAATCAAATTTTTAGTGGAAACTTTGTCAAAAAGTAATTGTGTAGTATTCTCAAATAAGGAAATTATATGTATAAAAATAAATTGTTTAAAAAATTGTCTGTTTTATTAAGTTTTTGCTTGATGTGTATGCTTGCTTTAGCCGAACAAGCTCAAGCAAATTTTACCGGACTGGAAAAAGTCAAGCATCATATTAGTGGCCTTTGGGAAGTTATTCCACAAACTGCACAGGAAAAAAGTATTTTTTATTATTTTGCCTCAGACGGTACTTTAGCCATATTAAACCAAAATTCTGCCACTGGAATTTCTTACAATATTTTAGATGAAAGCACAGTGCAAATTATAAGTATTCCCATGCCAAGAGCAAAGGTGAATGATGAAAATTATCAAATTGTTTCTGTTGGTTTTAGAAAATTTAGCTTGCAAAATTCCAAAGGTGAGCAAATTCATTTCAAAAAAAGCAGGAAAAAAGTTTCTAAAATTATGGGCAAATTGTCCTATAGGGAGCGCATTGCTCTACCTCCAAGTGTAGATGTGAGCATCAAACTTTATGCCCATACCACTCCTCTGGCCTCAAGTTTTATGCCAAGGCAAGGAAATCAAGGCCTTGATTTTGAAATATACTTTCTTGAACAAACAAAAAATACCAAACTTAGCTTGGAAGCAAGTATATATAATGGGTATACAAAATTATTTGGTACAGCTTCAGCCATTGCCCTTGAAGAGAAATATATTTTCCGCAAATCACAAGCTGAACCATTAATTGTGCCATTGAAAATGAGCGATCCATTTGAAAGTTCAAAGAATTTAATTGAAACTCCGGTAAGCTTTGTAAGCCCTGATGGAAACTATAAGCTTTTTCTTGAGCAAGATGGTTTTGGAATTTTAAAGAAAAAAAATAAATCAGAAATTATCCAATGGAATCAAGTTGACAGAAATTATAATTTAGAAATTTTACCCCTGAAAGAACAAATGATTTTTGCCACAATTCCCTCACAAAATGAGTTGGTGCTCAGCCACCTTGATGGACAAGACAGTGTGGCTTTAATAAAAACACCGGAAGTATTAGTTCAAGAAGACGTTAAGCTTACAGCCCTCTACACGGAAAATAATGGACAAGGAATTTTAACCGACTGTGTAAGTAAACACCAATTTAATCTTGATGTTGAGGCTAACCAAGCCCTTTATCAAAAATTTTTGGAAGAAAATAAGCAAGTAGGCTTGGTAGAGGTTGAGGCCACAATTTATAGCCAAAATAATGAGCTTGACCTAAAAGTAAATAAACTTAATAATTATGAAGTTGGCAAATCTTGCCCTGTTCTTTCGCAAAATGCAGGTTTACACAATACTTACTGGAGATTACTCAGCATAAATAACAAGGCCGGTATGGTTTATGAAAATCAAACCGAACCACATTTAATAATCAAGCAAGAAGAAGCAACAGGTTCTGACGGTTGTAATAATTTCTTTTTGCCGGTTATGGTTAGAGAAAGTTCCATTGATTTTGGTGCAGGAGGCTCAACCTTGAAGTTATGCCCCAATGGAGAAGAGCAGGCCCTTGAAATATTGAGAAGTTTAGATAAGGTGAATAATTGGGAAATTAATGGATCAATACTAAATTTAAGAGATGAAAATCAAACAATTTTACGTTTTGAAGCAGTATATTTTTAATTATAACTTACTAAAAAAAGGCCTGCACAATTTATTATGCAGAGCTTTCAAAAAGGAAAAACAATGCAAAAATTTCCAAATGTACTTACCATTGCAGGATCTGACAGCGGAGGTGGGGCAGGTATACAAGCTGACCTGAAAACATTCGCTATTTTAGGGACTTATGGAACAAGTGTAATAACAGCCCTCACTGCTCAAAGTGGGCTCGGTGTGAGCGGAATTCATGCGCCACCGGCAGATTTTGTAGCTCTACAACTTAAAACCGTCTTGGAAAACTTTCCCATTAAGGCTGCCAAAACAGGAATGTTATTTAGCTCAGAAATAATTGATTATATAGCCCAAGAGCTAAAAAATAAAGACTTTCCCTTGGTGGTTGACCCTGTTTGTGTTAGCACAACAGGCCATGTGCTTATTGAAAAAGATGCCATAGAGAATATGAAGAAAAAATTAATTCCTTTGGCAGACTTGATAACTCCAAATATTCCAGAAGCCGAAGTTTTAACAGGAATTAAAATTGAACAGGAAGGAGACTTCCAAAAGGCTGCCAATGTTTTACTGGATCTTGGTGCTAAGGCTGTTTTAATAAAGGGCGGGCATAATGCTCAAAATTCAATTCTTATAACAGACTGGTTTTATGAAAAAAATTCTGAACCCAGCGCTCTCAAACAGGCCCACATTCAAACTGAAAATACCCATGGAACAGGTTGCACGCTCTCGGCCGCCATTTGTGCTAACTTAGCTAAAAAATTGCCTCTAAAGCCTGCCATAAGTAATGCTCAAGAGTTTATTAATAAAGCATTAAAGCATAGTTATGCGCCTGGCAATGGATCAGGCCCTGTAAATCATTTGGCAAATTTATAAATTTTATTTAGAGCATTTTTAAAAAATTTTAATCAAGAAATGCTCTAAAGTGAGTTTTCAGCATGGAGTATTGGGCGCAGTAGAGATGATTACAAGAAACACTTTTTTTGAGCAATACCGCTCTATTATTACCCTTGGTTTGCCAATTTTACTCGGACAAATGGCTCAAATGTCCATGGCCTTTGTGGACACAGTTGTGGCTGGCAGGGCAGGAGCTGTTGAAATGGCCGGAGTTGCCGTTGGGGGGGCATTTTGGGGGCCATTTATTTTGCTTGGACAGGGCATTTTAAATGCCATTGCTCCTTTAGTGGCTCAGGGGGTTGGCTCAGGAAAAGATAAAAGCCTAAGGCATTTTTGGCGTCAAGGTTTCTGGCTTGCTGTATTTATTGCCTTTTTTCTTTTAATCATATTTGTTTTACTTTCTATGGCCATGCTAAACTATAAAAGTATTGAACCAGAGTTAGCTAAGGTTTCTTCGGAATATCTTGCCTACATTAAATGGGGCATTCCACCATTTTTGGTTTTCTTTGTTTGCAGAACCTACCTTGAGGGCAGGGGATATACTAGGCCGGCCATGATTGCCGGTTTTATAGGCTTATTTTTTAATATTCCATTAAACTATATTTTTGTTTTTGGTTATTTTGGAATGCCAAGACTTGGCGGTGCAGGCTGTGCTTTGGCCACAGCCATTGTGTGCTGGATTATGCTTTTTGTGCTTTTGTATTATATGAAAAAATACGCACCGCTTACTGTTGGTATTGTAAAACCTCAATTTAAATTTATTAAAAGAGTGTTCAAAATTGGATTACCAAATGGTTTAGCTCTCTTGCTAGAAGTTTCTTCCTTTGCATTTATTGCTATTTTAATTGCTCCCTTGGGTAGTGTAACAGTGGCGGGGCATCAAGTGGCCATGAATTTAAGTGCCTTAGTCTTTATGATTCCGCTTTCTCTTGGTATAGCGTGTAGCATAAGGATTGGAACATATTTGGGAGCTAAGGATTATGCAAGTGCAATTTCTGCCAGACAAGCCGGTATTTTTATGGCTTGGGTTACAGGTATTTCTCTGTTTTTACTACTTATAATATTCCGTGGCCCCATTGCTCATCTTTATTCCATCGATCCTGAAGTAATTAGTTTGGCTTCATATATAATGCTATTTGCTGCTCTCTATCAAATTCCGGATAATTTGCAAATAGTATATATGGGTGGCCTTAGAGCATATAATGACACAAAGTCCATTTTTCTGATTTGCATTATTTCTTATTGGGTAGTAAGCTTACCCCTAGGTTATATTTTATGCTTCACCGACTTTATTGTACCTCAATTGGGCGTACAAGGCTTTTGGATTGGCCTAATTGCAGGTCTTTGCGTTGCTTGTGTTTTACTGCTATTTAGGTTGTGTCAGATGGAGAGATTACCGGCGGATAAAATTGCCAAGCAATTGGCAGAATAAATTTTATTAGTGAGAATTATTATGCTTTTTAATTTAAGTTTTGATCCAAAACCTGAATATAAAATACCGTCCAAGGAAGAATGTTTCGCCCTTTGGGATAAATATGAAATGCTCAGTAATATTAGAGAACACAGCCTTATGGTTACAAAAGTTGCCCTGTTCTTGTTTGAGCAAGTTAAGGACAAAGGTTATGATTTGGACAGAAATTATGTGGTGGCAGCAGCCTTACTGCATGATATAGGGAAAACCTATACAATAAAACATGGTGGTGATCATACTTCCTTAGGAGCGGCTTTAATCCGTGATGAGTTTGGAAATCCCTACTTATCCCACGCCATACTTTTTCATGCCCTTTGGCCTTGGAATGATGGAGAAATGGCGGTCTGGAATAAACCATGGCGTTTACCCCTGATTATTTCTCATGCTGATAAGAGAATTTGCCACTGCCAAGTGGTTGACGTGGACACAAGATTTGATGACTTGCAAAAGCGTTATGGCAGTGATGATGTAAGACGAGAAATTATTCATAAGGACAGAGTGCAAAGTAATGCCCATGCTAAGGCTCTTTTGGATTATGGTTTTGACATTGATGTAACACTTGAAAAATTAGATAAAATTAACATATAAATAAGGGTAGTTTACTATGAAGATCTTAGTTGTGGCGGGTGGTTGGTCGCCCGAGCAGGAAGTTTCAAGAAAGGGAGCTCAAATTATTGCACAAACCTTAGAGGGGCGTGGGCATGAGGTTATTTTATATGAACTTAGCAAGGGCTTTGAGGAATTGGCTAAATGGGCCAAGGAAGTTGATGTAGCCTTTATTAATTTGCATGGCTCCCCTGGGGAAGATGGTTTAGTGCAAGCCTTTTTAGAGCGTTTTAACTGTCCTTATCAAGGATCTCGTCCGGCTCCCTCATTTTTGGCCTTACACAAATATGCTGCCAAGGTACTTTTTGAAAATTCAGGATTGAAAGTGGCCAAGGGTTTTTTCCTCTCTGACATACCCGCTGAAAAGGAGTTAGACGCTTTATTGGAAAAAATGAATTATCCGCTTTTTGTAAAGTCAAATAATGCCGGCTCCAGTATTCATTTATATAGGGTAAAGAATAGGGCAGAGCTTTTGACTGCCCTAGAAAGTATAATTGATTCTAAGCAAGAAGCCTTGGTGGAGGAGTTAATAGAGGGGCAAGAAATTACTTGTGGTGTGCTGGGAGATATAGCTTTACCACCGGTTATGATTGTGCCTAAAGGTGAATTTTTCGACTATGACAATAAATATGCGGCCAATGGCTCAGAAGGTGCAGATGAAATTTGCCCTGCTCCCATTTCAAAAGAATTGACAGAAAAAATTCAAAGCTTGGCTTTAAAAGCTCATCAATCCCTTGGGCTTTCTGATTATAGCCGTTCTGATTTTATTGTAGATAAAAACGAAAATTGCTATATTTTAGAAAGTAATACCTTACCCGGAATGACAGCCAATAGCCTTGTACCTAAGGAGGCCAAAGCCATTGGTCTTGAGTTTTATCAACTATTAGAGAGTCTTTTACAAATGGCCATGGCAAAAAAAGTTTAGTTTTTGACCAAAACCTGCAAGTAAAAAGTAATTATATGAATTTCGTAACGTTAGCATTTGCCTTTTTCTTTTTATTTGTACTTTTAATGCACTCTATTTTTGCCAAGGGTAAAATTACTTACCGTGTTTTTTTACTCGCTTTTAATCTTTTGTTTTATGGTTTTGCCGGCTTAGAATTTGTTCCTCTCTTAGTATTTGTGGGCAGTGCTAATTGGCTTTGTGCCAAGCTTCTTTACAATGAAAAGCAGAGTAGAAAAAAAATAATTCTTGGCATTAATATAAGTATTCAAGTTCTTTTATTGGTATTTTATAAGTATTATGAATTTTTCTTAATCAATCTTGAAGCAGGCTTAAATTATCTCGGTTTTTATTTGCCTATTTTTGAACTAATTGCCGAAACAAAGTTTCTCTTACCCATTGGTCTGTCCTTCTATATTTTTCAAGGACTTTCCTATTGCATAGATCAATATCGCAATCCACATGAAAGGCCGGAAAATTTTTTAAATGTGCTGATTTTTGTTTCATTTTTTCCCACCATATTGGCAGGGCCAATTTTAAGGGCAAAGCCTTTTTTTGAACAACTTCAGGGAAAAACAATTGCAAACCCTGTGGAAATTCAGGAAAAATTTCTGCCAAATGGCTTTGCTAATTTAGCAGTGGAAAGGCAAGATATTTTACTAGGTTTTTCTTTTATTTTGAGTGGCTTATTTAAAAAGGTTGTTTTGGCTTCATATTTGTCTGAACAGGTTGTCAGGGATAGTTTTAGCACACCTGAGTTTTATTCCTCACCGGCTTTGATTATTGCCGTTTATGCTTATGCCATGCAAATTTATTGTGATTTTTCCGGTTATTCCGATTTGGCCGTGGGTATTGCAAGATTACTTGGCTATCGTTTGCCTCAGAATTTCAATGCACCCTATTTAGCCTGTAGTCTGCAAGACTTTTGGCGACGATGGCATATTAGTTTATCTACTTGGCTCAGGGATTATTTATATATTCCTTTAGGGGGTAATCAAAGGGGCAGTAAATCTTTAAATCTTTTACTGACTATGACCATTGGCGGGCTTTGGCATGGGGCTCATTTGCGTTATTTTATTTGGGGCTTCTTTCATGGGCTTGGCCTTTGCTTTGTATATTTTTGGCAATTGCTACGCAAACCATTTGCAAAAAGAATTGTGCAAGCAAAGAAAAAAGAATATATTTTAATGCTTATGGGTGGAAAATATCTATCAAGGCTATGTGCTTGGTTTTTAACTTTTCATTTTGTTTGCTTGTTGTGGATATTTTTTAGAGCGGACAATGCAGAAAAAGCTTTTGAAATAATTAGATTTATTATACATGGTAATTTAGAGGGTGATGGATTTGTCTTTTTGGCTATACCTGCCATATTGTGCACAATGTTTACCCAATTTGCAGGGGCTTATATTTTTAGAAATTTTGTGGGAGTAATGCAAAAATTAATCTTACCTCTTCAAGTCTTGATTATTGCTCTGCTTTGTGCTTTTATATTGAAACTTGGCCCTGCTGGGGTTCTTCCCTTTATTTATTTTCAGTTTTAGGTATATGGTTTATGAAAATTTCCAAGAATTATCTTTGCTTTCTTTGCTATATTAGCATCTTTGCTTTAATGTTGCTCTTTGAAGCTCAAAGGTTTAGCACTTATTTTACCAGAGAAAGCATAAAAATTCCGCAATTGTCCTTTGTGGGTCAATCTTTATATGAAGTGGGACAGAACAGTGGCATAAATGACTTTATGGATAAACTAACAGAGCTAAACACCGCTCTTAGTCCCAAAATAATTATAGACAGTCAAAAACCATATTTGTCGCAATTTGGAGAAATCGTTGATTACTATGCACATTTTGCCCTTTATGCTTTAGGTTTTGCACAGAATATAAAAGCCGATTATATTATTTCCTCCCATAAAAAAAGCATTGAACAAGCAAAAGCCTTGCCTAAAGAAAAAATAATTGGCAAGGAGCCTTCCTTGCCAACTAAAGAAAGTGTGAAAATTGAGGAAGTAAAGCCAAGTCTTGAAAATATGTATGCAGAGCAACTTATTTTAGCAGATGAAAAAACCCCAAAGCCCAAAGTAATTCCCGTGGCAGAAAAGCCATTAAAATTTTATGCTAAAGAAAACTTTGCTCCTGCTCCCACTAAGCAAGCCTTAGAAATTTATTACACTGACCTACCTGATTTTGGCAAAAAAATAAAAGTGCTTATTGCCGGTGATTCCATGGTGGTTGATGGTCTTGGCCCAAGCTTGCAAACCATGTTAAAGGAAAGAGATGATCTTGATGTGGTAAGATTTGGACGTTCTGCATCAGGACTTAGCCGTCCGGATTTTTATAATTGGAATGTCAACCTGCAACGCTTGATTATTGAGCATGACCCAAGCCTTATTGTGGTTAGCTTAGGTGCAAATGACACACAGGATATAGTAAATATTAAAAGACATGGAATTGACACGCAGTCATGGGAAAAAGTTTACAGCATAAGAGCCATGAATTTTTTAGAATTGGCTGCCGATGATAATAGGCAAGTGCTTTGGGTGAGTCTTCCCGTAATGGTAAAAATGCCCTATGCCAATCGCACAAAACTAATTAGCAAAATTCAAGCTGAAGTATGCACTTATTTTGAAAATGCTACCTTTGTTAATATTGAGCATCTTTTAACTCAAGATGGTAAATTTGTTGGATTTATTAAAGGTAAAGACAATAAAACCATTAGGTTGAGGGCTAAGGACAATATTCATGTAACCAGAGCTGGCGGCAATATTTTAGCTAAATACATTATTCCCTATCTTGACGAAAATATAGTAAAAATCCAAAATAATACTGTAAATAACAATCCTTTAATTCCTGTGGCTGGCTTTGCCAATAAGGTGGAGTTCACTTCCAAACTCAGGCAAAAAAAAGTTGAATATTATGTATTTTTACCGCAAATAGATGCCAATGTTTCAAAATATATGCCGGCACAAATTATGAATATTCAAAATTTGGCTAAAAATAATCCCTCCACTGAAGAGTTGATGGACAAAAGTTTTGCCCTTAAAAAATTTCCGGTGCTTTATCTTTTGCATGGAGCTTATGACGATGGCAGTGTTTGGAACAAACAACTAGGTGCTGAATTACAAAAAATTGCCAATGAAAAACAAATTATTATTGTTTCGCCATCAGCAGAAGAGTTTGGCTGGTATGTGGACAGCCCCTTTATTGCTTCAAATCAGATAGAGAGTTTTATAACTAAAGAATTAATTCCTCACATTGATAAAGTTTACCCAAGTTCGGGCAAAAGAGCGATTGCCGGTCTTTCCATGGGGGGGCATGGGGCTCTATCTCTTGGCTTAAAATATCCAAAATTATTTTCTTCCAGCGCTTCCATAAGTGGAGTGTTAGATTTAAGGTTGCACAAAGAACAGTGGAAAATAAAGGACTTACTAGGACAATACAGTGAAAATGAAAAGTTGTGGAATAAAAATTCAGTAAACTACCAAATTCAAACCAAAAAAGCAGGCTTAGCTCCTGCACAAATTATTATTAGCACCGGAACAGAGGACTTATTGGTTTTAGAAGACAACAGAAATGCCAAGTTACTGCTGGAAAAACAAAAATATAATTTTGAATATCAAGAGCACAAAGGCAATCATGATTGGACTTTCTGGACAAGTCATTTACCTAGAATTTTTAGGGAACAGGCTGATTTTTTAAATACTTTATAGCTTGATATTTTTGCCGACTCTAAGTTGACATATCTCGAAAATAAAGAGAATGCCAATACATTGACTGTATGTTGCTTATGTGATACTAAGTTTAAAAAAATAGGAGAATTATTTATGAGTAAAAAAATTTTAGTATTAACCGGTGATTATGTTGAAGATTATGAAATGATGGTTCCCTTTCAAATGCTTTTAATGCTTGGCTATGAAGTTCATGCAGTTTGCCCAGGCAAAAAAAATGGGGATTTTGTAAGAACCTCCATTCACGACTTTGAGGGAGACCAAACCTATAGTGAAAAGCGTGGCCATAACTTCATGATTAACTACGATTTTGATAAAGTTAACACAGCTGACTATGTGGGTTTATACATTCCTGGTGGAAGAGCTCCTGAATATATTCGTTTAAATGAAAGAGTCTTAGAAATTGTGCGTGAATTTGAAGAAGCAAAAAAACCAATTTCAACCGTTTGTCATGGCCCTCAACTGCTTGCCGCCGCTAATGTGCTAAAAAATAAGAAGTGCATGGCCTATCCTGCTGTTATGCCTGATGTAATTGCCGCCGGAGCTTCTTGGGTTGGCCCGAATGCAACTTTTTCCGATGCTGTTGTTGATGGTAATTTAGTAACAGGAGCAGCTTGGCCTGGGCATCCTTCTGTAATTGGCGAATTTATTAAACTGCTTGGAGCTGAAATTAAAATCTAATTTTTGCCAAATGCTAATTAGTCTATGCTGAACAATATAATAACTATTTATTAATAAAAAAGTTTTTCATTAAAATAAAGCTAAAGCTTTTGTGAGAAATAAGCATGGAACGTGAGGTTTGCTTGCAAAAGTTTGGTGCAAAAAAAAGAATTTTCAGCATAGACTAATTAAAGACAGGCAACTTAAATGCTGTGCTGTAAAATTATTAGACTTTTAAATTAGCTTGCAAGCTGAGCTAATTTTTGTTACAAGACTATGTGTTTAAATTATATATAAATTAAAGAGGAGAGAGTATGAAAACCATTAACCGTTTTATTTCAACCTTTGTTTCCGCCTCATTGGTGGCAGGGGCTGTTTTTATGTCAAATGGATATGCTGAGGCTAAAACTGAATTTATCACCATTGGAACAGGTGGAATTACAGGTGTTTATTACCCTACAGGCGGAGCCATTGCCAAAATTTTAAATGATCGCATGGATCAATTTGGAATTAAAGCCACTGCGGAAGCAACCGGAGCTTCTGTTTTCAATATTAATGCTGTAAAAACAGGTGATATGGACTTTGGAATTGCCCAATCAGATCGCCAATACCAAGCATATAACGGCCTTTCTGAATGGAAAGATGCTCCCATCACAAAACTAAGAGCTGTGTTTTCACTTGCTCCTGAAATGATTACTTTTGTGGCCGCCGAAGATTCAGGCATTAAAGCCATTGAAGATGTTAAGGGCAAAGTTATTAATATTGGTAACCCCGGTTCAGGAAATCGCCAAAGTGCCATTGACGTTTTTGAGTCAATCAATATAGATTATGAAAATGATTTTAAAGCCGAAGGAATTAAAGCAGCCGATGCTCCACGCATGATGCAAGACGGTAGAATTGAAGGATTTTTCTATACAGTAGCCCACCCAAATGGAAACATTAAAGAAGCCACTGCCGGTATGCGTAAAGCTCGCATAATCCCCATTCCCAATATTGATGCTTTGGCCAAAAACTTCCCTTATTATAGCTTAGGCCATATTGATATGAAAAATTATCCTGAAGCTACAAACACATCTGCAGGCAAAATCCCAACAGTAAGTATGAAGGCAACCTTTGTAACTAATGCTGATGTTGATGAAGAAATTGTTTACAATGTGACCAAGGCTGTTTTTGAAAACCTTGAAGAAATCAGAACCTTACACCCAGCCCTTGCTGATCTTACCAGAGAGGGAATGCTTGAAGGTTTAACAGCTCCTCTTCATCCAGGTGCAGAAAAATATTATAAAGAAGTTGGGTTAATTAAATAAATTAAACTCAATCAATTCACTTTCAATGCTGAAAAGCCCTTTGTGGTTTTTCAGCATTGTTCAACTTATATTTTGAGAAAAATATTTTCCCAATTTTTTCTTTTAGTCAGCCCTGCAAAACTTTGTAAACTAGTTTTGCAGACAAGCACACTGACTTTGAGTGACACATTATGGCTTGCCGAAGATAAAATTCAGCTCACTCTAAGTCTTGCAAAGCTTTTGCTTTGGTCAAGGTTTTGCTTAGTCAACCTGAAAAATTTTTGTTGCCAATTCCATATTAATCAGAAAAAGCGCATTTTGTGCATATTTCTGGCAGACTATTTAGTTCACGCTGAAAAACACAATTTTTGTGTTTTTCTACAAAGGCACACTGGCTTCGAGTTCCACGATGTGGACGCCTGAAGTGAATTCAGGCTAACTCTGTGCCGTGCAAAACTTTTGTTTGCACAAAAGTTTTGGTTAGCCGATGCTTCAAAATCATTTTTTGAAGTCAAAATTGGTAAGAATATTCTTTGCTAACAGATAGTTATTACTATTTTCAGCATCGACTATTTAGTCTAATTTTGCTAATTTTTCTTTATTAGTAATAATATTTTCAGGTGCGACTGTTAAATTCATCTGCTTTATTGTTTGCTTTTATATTTCCATAAGGTTGTGTTCCAATGAAAAATAAAAAAGAAAGTGCGTTTAAGCCCAATAAATATCGTGAAGAATTATTAAAGGTAGAGCATGGTCTTAGGGGTGAAAGCTCCGGTTTTACCAGCAATCTAACCATTATTATTGCTTTAATGTGGTCGCTTTTTCAATTGGCATCAGCCAGTTTTCTACTAATTGACTCTATTTTTGTGCGAGCCATACATTTAACTTTTGGGATTGCTCTTGTTTATCTAAATATCCCCATGTTAAAACAAGGTAGTAGTGCCCAATGGGATCAGCGTATTTTGCTGGCCATGAATAAAGTAACTATTATTGACTATATTTTTGCAATATTTGCTGCATTTTCAGCACTTTATATTGTGCTTGACTATTTGGGCATTGCTTCGCGGGCAGGCATACCAATCCCTAGGGATATTATTTTTGGTTTAATGCTAATTGTCTTGGTTTTAGAAGCTACAAGAAGAGTAATTGGCCCAACCTTGCCTTGCATTGCCATAGTGTTTATTGCATATGTTTTTTCAGGCCCATATTTGCCTGACTTCTTGGCTTTCAAGGGAGTTTCATTAACACGCTTTATTTCGCAAATGACCATGGATAGCGAAGGAATTTATGGAGTGCCTTTGCACGTTTCTTCCACTGTGGTATTTTTATTTGTACTTTTTGGAACCATGCTTGAACGGGCAGGTGGTGGGCAATTTTTTATTCAACTTGCCTTGATTGGGCTTGGCAGGTTTAGAGGTGGAGCGGCTAAGGCCGCTGTGCTTGGCAGCGCTTTAACAGGTATGATTTCTGGTTCAAGCATAGCCAATGTGGTTACCACAGGAACATTTACCATTCCATTAATGAAAAAAATGGGCTATCCGGCCACAAAGGCAGCCGCCATAGAAGTTGCTGCCTCTACCAATGGCCAATTAGCACCACCTGTTATGGGGGCAGCCGCCTTTATAATTGCAGAGTATGTTAATATTCCCTATATTGAAGTGGCCAAGGCCGCTGCTGTTCCTGCTTTTGCTTCTTACATTGCCCTCTTATGGATTACTCATGTGGAAGCTTGCAAGCTTGGCATGAAAGGACTTTCACGGGATCTTTTGCCGGTTACTCGGGACACATTACTTAGCGGTTGGCATTTCTTTATCCCAATTTTAATGTTACTCTATGAACTTGTAATACTTCAGCACTCAGCAGAGCTTTCTGTTTTTAGAGCTATTGTGGTTTTAAGTGTGATCATGCTTGCACAGCCTATTATTAGGGCAAGGCTTATGGGTGAATCTTTGTGGGAAGCTATTAAATTTTCCATTAAGCAGTGGATTTTATCCTTGGCTGCAGGTGCAACCAATATGGCAGGTGTAGCTCTTGCCACAGGTTGCGCCGGTATTATTGTGGGTTGTATTTCCCTTGGTCTTGGTCAGCAAATAACTTACTTTATTGAAGTTCTTTCCATGGGTAATATTGCTTTATTACTATTTATTACGGCCATTGCCAGTCTTTTGCTTGGTATGGGCTTGCCAACAACTGCCAATTACATCATTATGGCTTCGCTAACAGCTCCTGTTTTGGTAAGGTTGGCTTCTAATGTGGAAATACACGGCATGGATTTGGTTGTTCCCCTAATTGCCGCTCACTTATATTGTTTTTACTTTGGTATTTTAGCCGATGACACACCACCGGTGGGACTTGCTGCTTATGCCGGAGCCGCAATTGCTGAGTCATCTCCCATTGCCACAGGTATTCAAGGCTTCTTATATGACATTAGAACAGCAATATTGCCTTTAATGTTCTTTTTCAACCACGATATAATTTTATGGAAAATTGACTCTGTGCCCTTAGCCTTTTTCCTTTTTGCAATGACTTCAATTGGTTGTATATGTTTTGCCTCACTGGTTCAAGGTTGGTTTATAGCTAAGAACACCACCATTGAAAAATGCTTACTGGCTTTTAATACAGTAATATTTTTAAATCCATTTTTCATTACAGGTTTTGTTATGCCTTTTGATCAAAGATATTGGGGCTACGCTCTTGGAATGATTTTACTGGCTTTGACCTATTTGCTACAAAGAAAAAGAAGCAGTTTAAATCCTTAGAATTTAATTTGCTTTCATAATAATTTTTTCTATAAGAAGAGTGAGATATGAAAAGAAATTCCAATCATAAATATATTCCCAAGCTAAATAATAAGGTTAGAATTCGTCCAAAAAAAAGAAGCTATAAAAGCCTTTCAGGGGATAAAATGTTGGTTTGCTCCAGATGTAAAACCGTTTTTCCTGAATATTTAGCTCGTTGCCCTGGTTGTCACAGTAAGGAATGGCAAGGAATTTCTGAGATAAACCCTTATAATTATTTGCCGATGGAACAATTTTTAAAAATTTGTGGCCATGCCCTCTGGCTTTTTGCAACCCTTGGTGCTATATTCTTGCTCTGGCAAACAAATACCAGTGATGATGCAATGAATGAAGTATATGTACTTTCTGCTATCTTACTGGCTTTTCTTGGAATTTTAACTTCTGTGGCTTATTTTGGTCTTAGTGAAATCACAAGAAGAATTGAAAGAATTCAAAGAAGACTTAGAGTGTTCCATGAAAATTATCGCAACCGCCTGAGAATGGCACAAACCAAAAAAAATGATTAAAATATAGTATTACCATGATTTTATCACCATCTTTACTTTCTGCTGACTTTGGAAATATGCAAAAAACTTTGCAAGAGTTGGAAGAAGCTAAATTACAATGGCTTCATTTTGACGTTATGGACGGCAACTTTGTGCCCAACATTACTTTTGGTCAACATATTGTGCAAATTATGCGTAAAATGACTAAATTGTATTTTGATGTTCATCTAATGATTGAAAAACCGGAAAGGTATATTGAGGACTTTGCGAAAGCCGGCGCCAATATGCTGACCATACACGTTGAAGCAAGTACACATTTACAACGCTCTCTTGCTCAAATTCGTAAGCATAATATGCAGGCAGGTGTAGCACTAAATCCTGCGACGCCTTTAAATGTTTTAGAATACGTTTTAGATGATCTTGATATGGTGCTTATAATGAGCGTAAACCCGGGTTTTGGTGGACAAAGTTTTATTCCAAACAGTATTCAAAAAATAAGGGAACTTAGAAAAATGTTGGGCAATCGTCAATGTTTGATTCAAGTTGATGGAGGGGTTAGCCCTGAAAATGCAAAAACTCTGGTTGAGGCGGGAGCTGATGTTTTGGTTTCCGGTTCAGCCTTTTTTAATCACCCTCCATTTATGGAACGTCATCAAATTTTCCAAAAATCTGTCAATCAATCAATTTGTTAAAAAACTAATTCAAAGGAAAGAATATGGACTTAAGAAAACATTATGCCAATGCCATTAGAGCACTTTCTGTGGACGCAATTAATAAATCAAACTCAGGCCACCCCGGAGCTCCCCTTGGAATGGCTAATATGGCAGAAGCATTATGGCGTCACCATTTTAAGCATAATCCCAATAATCCCGAATGGCTAAATCGAGATCGTTTTGTGCTGTCCAATGGCCATGCTTCCATGATGATGTACAGCCTTTTACATTTAACAGGCTATGATTTGAGCATGGACGATATAAAGAACTTTAGACAATTACATTCTAAAACACCTGGCCACCCAGAAGGAGATCGCACTCCAGGAGTTGATCTTAGCACAGGCCCGCTTGGGCAAGGCATAGCCACAGCTGTTGGTATGGCCATGGCTGAAAAAATGTTGGCCAATTATTTCAATAGAATAAATCATCCCATTATTGACTATCGCACTTGGGTTTTTCTTGGCGATGGTTGCCTTATGGAAGGAGTTTGCCAAGAAGCCATTTCACTTGCCGGAACTTGGAAACTAAATAAACTGACGGCTCTTTATGATGCAAACAACATTTCCATTGATGGAAATATTAAGGGTTGGTTTACTGAAGATGTGGTAAGTCGTTTTACTGCTTGTGGCTGGCACGTTATAAGAGATGTGGACGGCCACGATCCCAAAGATCTTGATGATGCAATTAACGAAGCATTGGCTGTTGACGATAAACCTTGCCTAATTATTTGCCAAACCACCATTGGTTACGGTTCACCAAGCAAGGCCGGTTCATCTTCCTGCCATGGTTCACCCTTTGGCGAAGAAGAAACAAAGAAAATTAAAGAAAATTTAAATTGGGAATACGGTCCTTTTGAAATTCCGCAAGATGTTTATTTAGCATGGGATAATAAGGAAAAAGGACAAAAAATAAATGATGCTTGGCTAAAGGCCTTTGAAACTTATCAAGGAGAATATCCTGAACTTGCTACTGAGCTATTGCGTCGCAGTCAAAGCCAATTACCACAGGAATTTGAAACTGCCTATCAAGAACTTTTAGCTAAATATTTGGCAGGTCAAGAAAACTTGGCCACAAGAATTACCGGCAAGAATGTACTTGATGCTTTAGCCAATACCCTACCCGAACTTATTGGCGGTTCAGCTGATTTAAGTGGCTCTTCCGGAACATTCCATGAAAATTCAAAAGCCATAACTGCAAACAATTTTTGCGGAAATTTCATTCATTATGGAGTGCGTGAGTTTGGAATGAGCTGCATTATGAACGGAATGTCCCTTAGCAAATTACTTATTCCCTATGCCAGCACTTTCCTTGTTTTTTCTGATTATGCAAAAAGTGCGATTAGACAAGCCGGAATTGCAAAAATACAAGGAATTTGGGTGCTTACCCATGATTCCATAGGTGTTGGTGAAGATGGCCCAACCCACCAACCTATTGAACAAATTACAGCTTTGCGTTTAACACCTAACGTGGACGTTTGGCGTCCTTGTGACAGTTTTGAAAGCGCCATTGCATATAAATCTGCTCTTGATAAAAAAGACGGCCCAACTTGCTTAGTAATGAGTAGGCAAGATTTAGTTGCTCAAGAGCATAATGCTAAGCAAATAGATGATGCACAAAAAGGTGCTTATATTTTAGCTGATTGCAATGAGACTCCCGAGCTTATTATAATTGCCACAGGCTCAGAAGTGGGCTTGGCTAAAAATGCTTATGATGAATTAACTAAGGAAGGCATAAAGGTTCGTCTTGTTTCCATGCCCTCAAGCACAACTTTTGACAAGCAAGATGCAAACTATAAAGAAGCAATATTGCCCAAAAAAGTTAGAGCACGTCTGGCAATTGAAGCTGCGTCAGCAGATTTTTGGTATAAATATGTTGGACTTGACGGTGCTGTTATTGGAATGACAAGCTTTGGTGAGTCCGCCCCCGGCAAAGTTTTATTCGATTATTTTGGTTTCTCTCTTAAAAATGTTTTGAGTGAAGCTAAAAAAATTCTTGGTAAATAAGCTATACTTTTTAAAACACATTTATACTTTTGAAGTCTTTTAGTATATGTAAATTTATTTTGAGGTGAGCTAATGAGAATTTTATCCATGGACGATGTAATTCTTGAAAATAAAAAAGTATTTATCCGCTGCGATTTAAATGTTCCCATGAAGGAAGGAGTAATCACAGGGGACAAAAGAATTTTAGCTGTTATTCCAACTATAAAAAAGGCCTTGGCTAAAAACTGTAGTATTGTTTTAGCTTCACATCTTGGCAGACCAAAAGAGGGGCAGTTTGAAGAAAAGTTTAGCTTAGCCCCTGTAGCTGCTTATTTGGAGAAATGTCTTGGTAAAAAAATCATTTTCCATGCTTATGATCCTGAACTAAACGTAGATCCGGCTCCAGGCGATATAATTTTGTTGGAGAATATTCGCTTTATGGAGGGTGAGAAAAAAAATGATCCCACCCTCAGTGCTAAACTTGCAAGTCTTTGTGATGTTTATATTATGGAAGCATTTGGAGCTGCTCATAGGGCACACGCTTCCACCGAGGGAGCTGTAAGACAAAGCCAAGTAGCAGTGGCCGGCCCTCTCATGCTTTCTGAAATTATGGCCGCTACAAAAATATTGGAAAACCCAAACACTCCACTTTACGCAATTGTTGGTGGCTCAAAGGTTTCTACCAAGCTCACCGTACTTGAAAATTTACTAAAATTAGTCGATGGCCTTATTTTGGCAGGAGGAATTGCCAATACATTTTTACTGGCCGAAGGTTATAATGTAGGTAAATCACTAGTGGAAGAAGACTTTGTGGAAGAGGCTAAAAAAGTTATTGCTTTGGCAAAATCAAAGAATATAAAACTACCTTTGCCCACAGATGTTATTGTGGCCAAAAGTATGGACGATGTGGCTAGTGCTCGTTATTGCAAAGTAACTGAAATTCAAGATGATGAAGCTATTTTTGACATTGGATTAGAAACTAGCAAAACTTATGCCGAACAACTACAAAGTGCTAAAACAATTGTTTGGAATGGCCCTGTTGGGGTTTTTGAAATTCCGGAATTTTCAGCAGGAACTAAATATCTGGCTGAAACATTGGCTAGCTCTTCAGCCTTTACCCTTGTTTGCGGTGGGGACAGTGTGGCCGCCATTGAACAGTATGGACTTGAAGAAAAAATGTGCTATTTATCCACAGGTGGTGGAGCATTTTTAGAAATTCTAGAAGGTAAAAAACTTCCTGCCATTGCAGCTTTGGAAGACGCAGGAAATTAATTTTCCTTCTTGCTTTTGTGTAAATCTTTTTTGCTGGCTTTGCCCCCAAAGCCATGTGTGAATTTTTTTTGCTGGCTTTGCCCCCAAAACCATGTGTGAATTTTTTTTGGTGGCTTTGCCCCC